>JAEWKY010000319.1 GCA_023457615.1 Actinomycetes bacterium
CCGCACCGGTGCCCACGGCGGTCGAGTCGCCGACGACGACGAGGCGCAGCCTGCCGGTGCCGCCCACACGCACCCCGGGAGGCTCGGGCAGCGACGGGGTCGCCCGGCGCAGTCGCCCGGCCTGCGCGAGCACGACGGGCGCCAGCAGCACGGCGGTGGCGCGGCTCATCCCGCGGTCCCGTCCGCGGGAGTCTCGACGGGCTCGGGAACCCAGATCCCCCACAGCGCGTCGGCGAGCGGGAAGCGCGGCTCGGCGTGGCCGTTGCACATGACGGCGATCGTCGTCTCGCGGTCGGCCGAGATCGTGAAGGTCGTGATGTAGCCGCCGAAGCGGCCGTTGTGGTTGAGGTCGCCGTCGGTCTCGATGTCCATGCCGGCGGCGTAGAGCTCGCCCGTGCCCTCGTCGGCGGCGCCGACCGCGAAGTCGTCCTGGATGACGTCGCCCGCGCGGTACTGGTCGCCCCAGCGGACGAGCTCCGACGGCGTCGTGTAGATGCCGATCGCGCCGTAGGCGGTCCACCCGGGCGGCTGGAGGTCGACTGTGTCGGTGTAGGAGAGCGCGACGTCGGGCGCGACGAGGCTCGGCGTGAGCTCCATGTCGAGCCCGAGCGGCGTGAAGATGCGTGCGTCGAGGAACACCGGCAGCGGCTGCCCGCTCACCCGATGCACGACCTCGGCGAGCAGGACGTAGTTCGAGTTGGAGTAGGAGTACTCCGTGCCCGACTCGAGGGTCCCGGACTCCAGGATGCGCAGCGAGCGGATCGCGTCGAGCGTGCGCGCCTGGTCGGCCGGGTCGGTGAACCCGATCCCGGCATCGTCGAGCGCCACCCAGTAGTCGCGGATGCGGCTCGTGTGGTGCACGAGCTGGTCGAGCGTGACGGTGCGCCCCCAGGCGGGGAGCCCGTCGACGTAGTCGCCCACCGGGTCGGCGAGCGACAGGAGGCCGTCGCGCTGGAGCATGAGGATCGCGGTCGCGGTGAACTGCTTCGCGACCGACGCCATGTCGAACCGCGTGGCGGTCGTGACGGGCGCGCGCGTCCCGAGGTCCGCGAGACCCGCGGCGCCGGCCCAGACGACCTCGCCGCGCACGCCGACGGCGCCCGAGCATCCCGGACGGTCCGCGGCGACGAGGTGCTCGAGCACCAGGTCGCTGCGCAGCACCCGCTTGTCGACCGCGGCGACGGAGCGCATCCGGCCCTCCGGCTGCTCGAGCGTGGGCGGCGTCGAGGCGCATCCGGCGAGCAGGCCCGCGGAGGCCGCCACGGCGAGCGACCGTGAGACGAGCCGGGAGGAGCGCACCGCACCACGGTACCCGCGGCGGCCCCGGATGGGCAGGGGGGCCGCCGCGCTCCTCAACCCGCGGCGCGCTCCACGGGGACCTGCAGCTCGGTGACCCAGTCCGGCCCCGGCTCGTGCCCCTCCGCGACGAGGTAGACCTCGCGCGTCGGGCCCGCGACCCGGTAGCCGTCGGCGACGAGGCGCTCCATGAGCTGTGCCCAGGACTCGCCGATGCCGCTCATGTCGCCGTGGTGCAGGAGCGTCGCGGCGGTCGGCAGCCCGGCCAGCCGGACGACGTCGTAGCCCTCGCCCGCGACCGCCGGCGTCTCGGCGACGTACGACACGTGCACGTCCATCCGCTCGTCGTCGGTCGCGTCGTACCAGAAGATCCCCGGTTCGAGGAGGGGCCGGCCCGCGGCGACGAGGGCGTCGTCGAGACGCCCGATGAGCGGTCCGACGACGGGGCCGACGTGCTCGGGTCCCATCCCGGGAGCGGTGCCGTGGGCGGCGTAGACGGTGACGGGCTCGACGGCCCTGTAGACGACATCCGACATGGTGGTTCCTTCCAGTTGACGGAGGCGTCGCTCGATCCTGGCGATCCGGTCACGGTCGCCGGCGATCGAGGACTCGAGCTCGCGACGGCGCTCGTCGAGCACGTCGCGGAGCGCGGCATCCGCGTCGCCGGCGCGCGCGAGGGTGTGGATGCGCTCCAGCCCGACGCCGAGCTCCCGCAGCTCCGCGATCCGCAGCAGGAGCGGCAGCTGCGTGATCGCGTAGGAGCGGTAGCCGGTGCGCGGATCGACGTGGGCGGGCTCGAGCAGCCCGATCGCGTCGTAGTGGCGCAGCATCCGCACGCTCACCCGTGCCAGGGCGGCGAACTCTCCGATGGTGTACATGGTGGAGACCACGTTCGACCCTGACACAGTGTGAGAGTCAAGCCCGGGAGGCGAGGCTTTCGAGACACCCGCCTCCGCGGGCACTCAACCCGCGGTGGTCACCTTGATGAGGTTCGCCCAGGGGTCGTCGAACTCGAGCGCCGCGCCGGTGTCGCGGGTCCGATGACCGTAGTGCTTCAGCCGCTCGCCGAGCTCTCCGAGGTCGTCCGCGCCCGGCACCAGGATGTCGACGCGCCCGAGCCCGAGCGTCTGCTGCCGCCGCCCGGCGCCGCGGGAGTTCCACACGTTCATCGCCATGTGGTGGTGGTAGCCGCCCGCCGAGACGAAGATCGCCTGCCCGCCGTACTCGAAGGTCTCGTCGAAGCCGAGCCGCCGCACGTAGAACTCGCGCGCGGAGGCGACGTCGCCGACGGAGAGGTGGATGTGCCCGACCCGGGCGTCGCCCCAGCCGGCGCCCGCGAGCCCCTCCTCGGTGAGGTGCTCCTGCAGGAACCGGTTCGGGTCGAGGTGGATCGTGCCCATCTCGACCGTGCCGTGCGTCCAGCTCCACGCCGAGCGGTCGCGGTCCCAGTAGAGCTCGACGCCGTTGCCCTCGGGGTCGTCGAAGTAGAACGCCTGGCTCACGAGGTGGTCGCTCGAGCCCGTGAAGGTGCCCGGATGCCGCTGCGCCACCGAGTAGACGGCGGCGGCGAGGGCGGCCTGGCTGTCGAACAGGATCGCGGTGTGGAAGAGCCCGGCCTGCCCGGGCGCGGCGTGGCGCAGGGCGGGGGAGTGCTCGAGCACGACGACGGGGGTGGTGCCGCGGCCGAGCACGACGCGCGCGCCGTCGGCGTCGAGCTGCTGCAGGCCGACGGCATCCCGGTAGTACGCGGACATGACGTCGAGGTCGGCGACGTTGAGCGTCACCGCGCCCATGGCGGTGTCGGCGGCGAGCTGCTCCGAAGTCGTTGTCATGTCAACGAGAACGCCGCGCCCGCCCGCGTCATTCCACGAGCTCCTTCGCGTAGCACCGCGACTGGGCGTTGCCGACGTAGTACCCGAACGCCGGGATCGCCGTGTAGCCCGCCCGCTCGTAGAGGCTCATCGCCTCCGGCTGCAGCTCGCCGGTCTCGAGCAGGAGCCGCTCCCAGCCGAGCTCACGGGCTCGCCGTTCCAGATCGCGGAGCACGAGCTTCGAGATGCCGCGCCCGCGCGCGGCCGGAGTGACGAACATCCGCTTCACCTCGCCGTGCACGTCGTCGAGCGCCCGCAGCCCGCCGCAGGCGACCGCCGTCCCGTCGTCGTACGCGACGACGAAGACCGTCATCGACTCCGCCGTCGGCGCCGGACCCGGCTCGGCGTCGGGCACGCCGTAGCGCACCACGACCTCGGCCTCCTGGTCGGCCCGCAGCGGGGCGCCGTCGGCGTCGTCCCACGCCACGGCCCGCAGCTCGAGCGTCACGACTCGTCGAGGAACCGGTCGAGCAGCTCGCGGTAGCGCGCGGCGGTGCGCTCGACGACATCGTCGGGGAGGGTCGGGGGCTCGCCCGTGCGGTCCCAGGTCGCGGCGAGCCAGTCGCGCACGATCTGCTTGTCGAAGCTCTCGAGGCGGCCGGGGCCGCCGGCGGCGTAGGTCGCGGCATCCCAGTAGCGGCTCGAGTCGGAGGTCAGCACCTCGTCGGCGAGCACGACGCTGCCCGTCTGCGGGTCGCGGCCGAACTCGAACTTCGTGTCCGCCAGGATCACGCCGCACCGCTCGGCGATCGCCGACGCCGTCGTGAAGATGCGCAGGCTCATCTCGCGCAGCAGCTGCGCATCCGACGCCCCGACCAGCTCGACCATGCGCTCGAAGGTGATGTTCTCGTCGTGCTCGCCCATCGGCGCCTTGAACGCGGGCGTGAAGATCGGCTCGGGCAGCCTGTCGCCCTCGCTCAGCCCCGCCGGCAGCCGGATGCCGCACACCGTCTGCGACGCGCGGTACTCCGCCCAGCCCGAGCCCGCGAGGTAGCCGCGCACGACGCACTCGATCGGGAACATCTCGAGCTCGTGCACGAGCATCGCCTTGCGCGCGAGGTCGTCGGGCAGGTGCTCGCCGTTCGACGGATGCGCGGCCGCGAGGTGCGTCGGCTCGCCGAGCCGGTGGAACCACCAGAGCGAGAGCTGGGTGAGCATCGCGCCCTTGCCCGGGATCGCGGGCGAGAGCACGTGGTCGAACGCGCTCACCCGGTCGGACGCGAGGACCAGCAGGCGCCCGGGATGCGCCTCCGACTCGTACAGGTCGCGCACCTTCCCCGAGTAGCGGTGCCTCCAGCGCAGGGCTTCGAGTCGGGCGTCGGCGGTCATGAGACCCTCTCGGCGATGTCGTGGCGGTAGTGGGACCCCTCGAGGCGGAGGCCGGCGAGGGTGGCGTAGGCGGCGGCGCGGGCGGCGGCGAACCCGTCGGCGCGGGCGACGACGCCGAGCACGCGGCCTCCCGTCGCGAGCAGCCGATCCCCGTCGCGCGCGGTCGCGGCGTGGGCGATCGTGACGCCACCCGGGAGCGCGTCGGGGAGGCCCTCGAGCTCGCGACCGGTCACGGGGTTCTCGGGGTAGCCCTCGCTCGCGAGCACGACGACGACCGCCGACTCGTCGGAGAACTCCGGATCGGGCAGCCCGGCGAGGCCCCCGGTCGCGGCGGCGAGCAGCAGCCCGGAGAGGGGGGTGACGAGGCGCGGCAGCACGACCTGCGTCTCCGGGTCGCCGAAGCGCGCGTTGAACTCGATGACGCGGATGCCGTTGGGGGTGAGCACGAGCCCGCAGTACAGGAGGCCCGAGAACGGCGTGCCCTCGCTCTCGAGCGCGCGCACCGTCGGGAGCGCGATCGTGCGCCGCACCTCATCGACGAAGGCCGCCTCGGAGCCGAAGTCGGCATCCAGCCAGGGCAGCGGCGAGTACGCGCCCATGCCGCCGGTGTTGGGGCCGGCATCCCCGTCGAGCGCGCGCTTGTAGTCCTGCGCGGGGCTGAGCGGCAGCACGTCGTGCCCGTCGGCCAGGAAGAACAGCGACACCTCGGGACCCGACAGGTACTCCTCGACGAGCACCTCGCCCTGCTGCAGGTAGTGCTCGGCGTGCGCGAGGGCCGCCGCGCGGTCGTCGGTCACGAGCACGCCCTTGCCCGCGGCGAGTCCGTCGGCCTTCACGACGTGCGGGGCGCCGAGCTCGTCGAGAGCCGCGGCCGTCTCGTCGAGCGTGCTCGCCCGCACGGCGCGACCCGTCGGCACCCCGGCGACGTCCATGATGCGCTTCGCGAAGGTCTTCGAGCCCTCGAGAGCGGCGGCCGCCTGGCCGGGGCCGAAGACCGGGATGCCCGCGCGGCGCACGACGTCGGCGACGCCCGCGACGAGCGGCGCCTCGGGCCCGATCACGACGAGCTCGACGCCGTGGTCGCGGGCGTAGTCGGCGACGACCTCGCCGTCGGTGGGATCGAGCGCGATGGTCTCGACCTCGTCCGCGATGCCGGCGTTGCCCGGCGCGGCGACGATCTCGTGCCCGGCGTCCTCCGCGAGCAGGGCGGTGACGATCGCGTGCTCGCGGGCACCGGAGCCGAGGACGAGGATGCGCACACTTGAGAGTACCGAGGCAGGATGGACCCGTGATCCGCACTCTCTCCGCGCTGGCCCTCGCCGCCGCCGTCGTGCTCGCCCCGGGCGCCGCGACCGCCGCTCCCGTGCAGGCGCCGGGGTGCGACGTGGAGTCGGCGACGCTCGAGTGGGGCTTCAAGGAGTCGTTCCGCGGCTACATCGACGGCTCGATCGCGAACGGCGAGTGGACGGTCGCCGACGGCGCGACCTACGCGACGCCGTCGTTCGGCTTCGCGGCGACGGACGGCCGGGTCGATCCGCGCGCGCCGAACGGCTCGGTGGCGTTCGGCGGCTCCGTGCGCTTCACGGGGCACGGCGGCATCCTCGACACCACCATCGCGAACCCGGTGCTCGTGCTGCGCGGTGCCGAGCCGGCCCTGCTGCTGCTCGACGTGAGCGGACCGACGATGGAGGGCGACGTCGTCGAGGTCACCGCGACGCCGTTCGTGACGATCGACCTCGGCGGCCGGGACCTCACGCCGGTCGCCGGCGTCGTCACGATCGAGGACGCGCCGACCGCGCTCACCGCCGACGGCGAGGCGGCGTTCCCGAACTACCCCGCGGGCGAGGAGTTCGATCCCGTCACGATCACGCTGGATGTCGGCGACTGCGACCTCGCGGGGCAGCCGATCGGCACCGACACGATCGAGCCGGGCGAGCCGCGCAATATGGCGACGGTGATCACGCTCCTGGTCGTCATCTCGGTGACGGCGGTCGCGGGGATGGTCGCACTCTTCCTCGTCCGTCGCGCCCGGCGCCGCGCGTGAGCGTGCGGCGTCGCATCCCGCTCGCGGAGGGTCGTGCGGCGGTGCGGGCCGCCCTCGCGGGGGCCGACGACCGCGCAACGCGGGCGACGGCGTCCCGGTTCCTCCTCGAGCAGCTCGCCGAGGAGGCCGAGGGTCACACCGTCGAGGTG
>JAEWKY010000320.1 GCA_023457615.1 Actinomycetes bacterium
TCCCCGACGTCCTCGCTCACGGCATCCAGGTCGCCGTTCGCCGCGATGAGCGCGCTGTAGTGCCGCGCGCTGTCCTTCGGGATGCGCTCCTGCGTCGGGTAGTCGACGTAGACCAGCCCGAACCGCGGCCGGTAGCCGAGCGCCCACTCGAAGTTGTCGAGCAGCGACCAGTGCAGGTAGCCGACGAGGTTCACCCCCCGCTCGATCGCGTCGCCCATCGCCGCGACGTGCGCCCGCAGGAACCGGATGCGGCGCACGTCGTGCACGCGCCCGTCGTGCTCGGGCGTCTCGTTCGAGACGAGGCCGTTCTCGGTGATGAGGATCGGCACCTCGGGGTAGTCGTCCTTGAGCCGCACGAGCAGGTCGGTGAGCGCTCCCGGCACGATCTCGGTGCCCTCGTCGGTGAGCCGCGACTCCTCGGGGGCGCGCACGACCTGCCACGGGAACGGACGTCCGTCCTCGCCCGCGACCGCGGCCTTCATGACGCGACGCGAGTAGAAGTTGAGGCCGAGGAAGTCCATCCGGCCGCCGATCTGCGCGAGGTCGCCGTCCCGGATGAAGTCGAGGGGACCCGCGACGCGCTCCCAGTGCTCGCGCATGTCGTCGGGGTAGCGCCCGAGGAAGAGCGGGTCGAGGTACCAGCGGTTGACGAAGCCGTCGCTGCCGAGCGCGGCGGCCCGGTCCTCCTCGGAGTCGGTGGCCGGCACGCACGGCAGCAGGTTCGGTCCGCAGCCGATCCTCCCGGAGGTGAGCCCGCGGATCGCGTCGTACCCCGCGCCGTGCGCGAGCAGGATGTGGTGGCCGGCCCGCACGCTCGACGGCAGGTCGGCGAGGCCGGGGGCATGGATGCCGAGCTGGTACCCGAGCAGCTGCACGATCCACGGCTCGCACTGCGTGATCCACCACGGCACGCGGTCGCCGAGCCGCTCCGCGACCGCGGTCGCGTAGTGCACGAAGGCGTCGACGCTGCCGCGTCCGAGCCAGCCGCCCTCGTCCATGAGCGCCTCGGGCATGTCCCAGTGGTTGAGCGTGAGCACGGGCTCGACGCCCTTCTCGAGCAGGGCGTCGACGATGCGCTCGTAGTGGTCGAGCGCCCCCTGGTCGATCGCGCCACGGCCGTCGGGTACGACGCGCGACCACGCGGTCGAGAAGCGGTAGGCCCGGAGCCCGAGATCGCCGACGAGGTCGACGTCCTCGCGCCAGCGACGGTAGGAGTCGGTCGCGATCGACGCGTCGCCGCCGCCCTCGATCGCCCCCGGGCGCCGGGCGAAGGAGTCCCAGACGGAGGGGCCGCGGCCGCCGGCCTCGAGGGCCCCCTCCGTCTGGTAGGCACTCGTCGCGGCGCCCCAGAGGAAGCCGTCGGGGAAGCGTGAGGTCATGGGGTGAGAACGTACCCACACCTCGGGCGAGGCGGCAAGCTAGCGAGGCACCGCGCGCTCGGGGGCCGGCGTCCAGCCCCTTGCCCCGCGCCGAGCGCGGCGCTTATAGTCCTCGGAGCGGCGAGTGTGGAATCGTTACCACAGGCCGGCTCCCGCCGCCTACCCGCCTCAGAGAAGAGGAGACCCATGAGCTCGACGGACACCTCGTCGACCCGGGCCATCGTGACCGCCGAGAAGGCGGTGCGGCGCGGTCGCAAGGAGAAGCTCCCCGAGGGCTACAGGGCGCGCACGTACAATCGCCGCGAAGCCGTCGCCGGCTACCTGTTCATCCTCCCGTGGATCGTCGGGTTCCTGGTCTTCACCCTCGGCGCGATGATCTACAGCCTCGTCATCTCGTTCAGCCACTACCAGCTCGCGACGAACACGGCGCGGCCGGCCGGATTCTCGAACTACGAGCTGCTGTTCGAGGACCCGAAGGTCATGATGTCCCTCGGCAACACGCTGTACTACGCCGTGCTCGCCGTGCCCCTGCAGATCGCCTTCGCGCTCTTCCTCGCGATGCTGCTCAACAACGTCAAGGTGGGCTCGGGCATCTTCCGCACCCTGTACTACCTGCCGAAGATGACGCCCGCCGTCGCCACGGCCGCCGTCTTCTTCCTGCTGCTCAACGGCAACCAGGGCGCGATCAACAAGGGTCTCGCGGCGATCGGCATCGAGGGCCCGCAGTGGCTGCTCGATCCGAACTGGGTGAAACCGTCGATCGTGCTCATGACGCTCTGGGGCGTGAGCGGCACGATGGTCATCTTCCTCGCCGCCCTCAAGAACGTGCCGCGCGACCTGTACGAGGTCGCGATGATCGACGGCGCCGGTCCGGTGCGGCGCTTCTGGTCGATCACGCTGCCGATGATCTCCGGGCCGATGTTCTTCAACGTGCTCGTGCTCACGATCGCCGCGCTCCAGACCTTCGACGAGGCGTACCTGCTCTTCTATCGAGATCAAGTGCAGGGGGCGCCCGACGCCTCCCTCTTCTACGCCGTGTACCTGTTCCAGCAGGCCTTCCGGCAGTTCAACTTCGGTTTCGCCGCCGCCATGGCATGGCTGATCTTCGTGATCATCATGCTGATCTCCCTCATCCAGGTGAAGGTCGGCAACCGATTCGTGTACTACGAGAGCGAGCGGTGATGACCACCTCGACCCCCCTGGACGCCTCCGCCGCCGGCCCGATCCTCTCGAGCTCCGGGCGCGACGCGCCGAGCGTCCCGACGAAGCCGCGCCGGCCCGTCGGCGGCACGATCGCCCAGGTCGTGCAATGGGTGCTGCTCATCGGCTTCTCGCTGCTCTTCCTCTACCCGTTCGCGTGGCTGCTCGCGGCGAGCTTCAAGCCGCGCGGTCAGGTCTTCGACAACGCGCTCATCCCCAAGACCTTCCAGCCCGAGAACTACGTCGAGGTCTTCAACCAGCTCCCGCTGCTCGCCTGGATGGGCAACAGCCTGTTCATCGCGGTGCTCGCGGCGGGCCTCGTCACGGTCACGAGCTCGATCGTCGCGTTCGGCTTCGCGTACTTCAACTTCCCCGGGCGCAAGATCCTGTTCGGGGTCGTGCTCGCGACGATGATGCTCCCGGGGGCCGTCACGCTCGTGCCGCAGTTCCTCATCTGGAACAACCTCGGCTTCGTCGGCACGAACGTGCCGCTGTGGGGCATGAACCTCTTCGGGTCGGCGTTCTACATCTTCCTGCAGCGCCAGTTCTTCCTCGGGCTCCCGCGGGAGATCTTCGAGGCGGCGCGCATGGACGGCGTCAGCTACTGGGGGATGTTCTGGCGCATGGCGTTCCCGCTGTCGATCCCGTCGTTCGTGATCGTCTTCCTCTTCGAGTTCCAGGCCTCGTGGAACAACCTCCAGGCCGCGCTCATCTACCTCAACGCGGGGACGCAGGAGGGCTACACGGTGCCCCTCGGCATCGCGTCGGCGATGACGCGGTACAGCCCGACGAACGGCGGCCACGGCGACTACCAGTACGTCATGGTGGCGGCTCTCCTCGTGACGCTGCCGATGATCCTGCTGTTCGCCTTCGGCCAGCGGTACTTCGTCGAGGGCGTCGCCACGCAGGGTCGCAAGGGCTGACCTCCCCGGGATCCCCGGGCCCGCGCACCGAGCGCGGGTCCGGGGATGCCTGGTGTCTGGGATCGATGCCATTCGGTGACGCGGCACCGAAAGTCCGTTATTCCTAAGGGGTTGTGTCTCCTGCGGAGGTCCGCTACCGTCGCGATGTGGGATGGTTCCCACATTCCGTCACGTTCCGAGCACCGCGGCGACGTCGCCGGGGATCAACGCAGCTCCGAGAGGACACATTCAATGAAGAAGACAACCAAGGCGCTCGTCGCGGCCACGGCCGGCGCGGCGCTGTTCACGCTCACCGCGTGCGGCGGAGGCGGTCCCGCGGCCAGCGGCGAGTTCAGCGACCAGATCGAGGGCACCCTCAGCGTCTGGGGCTTCGAGAACGCCGACGAGGTCGGCACCTCGCGCGTCGACCTCGCGGACGCGAAGGTCGGCGAGTCCGACGTGGACGTCGAGCTCGAGGCCGCGGCCTTCGACGCCCAGAAGTTCGTCACGCGCGTCTCGAGCGGCGACATCGCCGACGTCGTGCAGATGAACCGCCAGTTCGTCGCGACCTACGCCGCGCAGGGCCTCATCATGCCGCTCGAGGAGTGCTTCGCGCTCTACGACCTCGACCCGCGCGAGCGCTGGTACCCGCAGGTCGTCGACGACGTCACCTACGACGGCGCGACCTACGCGGTGCCGCAGTTCTACCAGCCGCCGGCCATCCTGCTGAACCAGCGCGTGATGGACGAGGCGGGCGTGACGATCGACGACATGGACACCTCCGACCAGGAGGCGTTCCTCGCCGCGGTCGAGGCGATGACCGTCATGAACGGCGCGAACCCGACCCGCATGGGCTTCGACCCGCAGGGCCCGTCGAAGGCCGGCCTCTGGATGCTGAGCTTCGGCGGCCAGACGATCGACGCCGACGGCAAGCCCGCGCTCGACGACCCGGCGAACGCCGAGGCGATCGAGTTCCTCAAGGCGATCTACGACCTCCAGGGCGGCTACGCCAACGCGAAGTCCTTCGTCGACTCGTTCGACGTGTTCGGCGACGGCAACTCGTACGTGACCGACCAGGTCGGCGCCGCGGTGTTCGACCAGTGGTACCCGAACGTCCTCACGTCGTACGCGGCGCAGGTCGAGCTCGGCGCCACCCCGGTCATGACGCAGGACGGTCAGCCGTTCACCGTCGCGAGCGGCACGTCGTTCGTCATCCCGACGTCGGCGGAGAACCCCTCCGCCGCGTGCCAGTGGCTGCTCGAGCTCACCTCGCCCGAGGCCTGGCAGGCCGCCGGTGAGGCGCGCGCCGAGACCACGGCGAACGACCCGGGCCGCAACGGCATCAACACCGGTCTCTTCACCGGCTCGCCGGAGGCCGACCAGGCCATCCGCGACGCCTACGTGATCGAGAGCGCCGACTACCCGGGCTTCAACCAGGTCATCGACACGTACTACGAGGTCGCGGCCGCCGGTCAGTCGTTCGGCGCCTCGCCGGCCGGCCAGCAGATCGAGTCGGAGCTGCAGAACGCGGTGACCGCCGCGCTCCTCGGGGAGAAGACCCCCGAGCAGGCTCTCGCCGACGCCCAGGCCGCCGCGATGCGCGCCTACGAGCAGGTCGCCGGCTGATTCCCTGATCTCGCCGACCGCCTGAGGGGCGGGTCACCTCCGGGTGGCCCGCCCCTTCTCCTTGCGCTCTCCTTTGTTGCACGCGCGTGCGAACTCCCGAAGACGCGTGCAACTAACGGCAGCGATTCATCCCACCGAGTCGGCGGCGAGCTCCTCGACATCCCGATGCCGCCGCAACGCGACGAACAGCACGACGGGTCCGACGAGCACCACGACCCCCGCGACGACGAGCGTCCAGCGCAGGCCGATCGTCTCCCCG
>JAEWKY010000321.1 GCA_023457615.1 Actinomycetes bacterium
CCGCCGCCCCGCCCGGGCCCCCCCGGGGGGGGCCCCCCTTCGTCGTGTGCGGCTACTTCTTGCCCTGCGCGGCGACGGCGGCGGCGCCCGCGGCGGCGGCGTCCGGGTCGAGGTAGCGGGCCGGCCCGGTGGGGCGGAAGGCGTCGTCGAGCTCGTAGACGAGCGGGATGCCGGTGGGGATGTTGAGCTCCGCGATCTCGGCGTCGCCGATGCCGTCGAGGTGCTTCACGAGGGCGCGCAGCGAGTTGCCGTGCGCCGTCACGAGCACCGTCTTGCCGGCCGCGAGGTCCTTCGTGATGTCCGACTCCCAGTAGGGCAGCATCCGGTCGATCACGAGCTTGAGGCTCTCGGTGCGCGGGAGTTCCGCGTCGGGCACGTCGGCGTAGCGCGGGTCGCCGAACTGCGACCACTCGGCGTCGTCGGCGAGCGGCGGCGGGGGCACGTCGAACGATCGGCGCCACTCCATGAACTGCTGCTCGCCGTACGTCGCGAGCGTCTCGGCCTTGTCGAGCCCCTGCAGCGCCCCGTAGTGGCGCTCGTTGAGCCGCCACGACCGCTTGACCGGGATCCAGGCGCGGTCGGCGACGTCGAGCGCGAGGTTCGCGGTCTGGATCGCGCGGGTGAGCACGCTCGTGTAGAGCACGTCCGGCAGCACCCCCGACGACGCGAGCAGCTCGCCCGCGCGCTTCGCCTCGCCGACGCCCTGCTCGGAGAGGCGCACGTCCACCCAGCCGGTGAAGAGGTTCTTCTGGTTCCAGTCGGAGTTGCCGTGGCGGAGCAGGATGAGCGTCGACATGACTCCAGCCTAGGGCGCGCGAGAATGGCGGCATGGAGCGTCCCGTCGGCCGGATCACGCGCGGCACGACGAACGTGAACCGCCTGCGCCGCGTCGACCGCTGGATCGCCGCGCACCCCGCGCTGCGCCGAGCCGACGACCCGAGCGTGGTCGACCTCGGCTACGGCGCCTCCGCGACGACGACGCTCGAGCTGCGCGACCGGCTCGCCGCCGTGCGACCCGACGTGCGGGTCGTGGGCATCGAGATCGATCCCGAGCGCGTGCGGATCGCGAGCGCCGCGACCCGCGACGGCGTCGAGTTCCGGCTGGGCGGGTTCGAGGTGCCCGTGCCCGGCCGGGTCGCCGTCATCCGCGCCCTCAACGTGCTGCGCCAGTACGACGAGTCCGAGGTCGCGGGCGCCTGGGCGTCGATGCGCGCGCGGCTCCAGCCGGGCGGGGTGCTCGTCGAGGGCACGTGCGACGAGATCGGCCGCGTCGCGTCGTGGGTCGGGCTCTCACCCGAGGGGCCGGAGACGTTCACCGTCTCGCTCCGCCTCGCCGGGCTCGACGCGCCGTCGATCGTCGCCGAGCGGCTGCCGAAGGCCCTCATCCACCGCAACGTGGCGGGTGAGCGCATCCACGACCTGCTGCTCGCCCTCGACCGCCTGTGGGCGACGCACGCGCCGCTCGGGGTCTACGGGCCGACGCAGCGCTGGATGGCGGTCGCCGCGTCGCTGCGCGAGTCCGGCTGGCCCGTGCTCGGCCCCCGATCGCGCGCGAAGCTCGGCGAGCTCACCCTCCCCTGGGACGCCGTCGCGCCGCGCTGACCGGGCTCACGAGTCGGCGCCGCGCCGCGCCGTCACCCAGGCCGACGACCACGCATCCCACACGGCCCGGAAGCGCCGGTAGACCTTCTCGACCTGGGCGGTGGTCAGCTGCTGCGGGGGCGTCGCCGCCACGAGCAGCTTGATCTCGTCGTGGAGGTGGTACCACCCGGCGAGGGCCTCCTCCGCCTGGATCCAGCGCGAGCGCCAGTTGAAGAACGGCTCGAGCGCGGTGAGCGTCGTGACCAGGGCGGAGAGCACGAAGCCGATCCGCACGAAGACGTCGCCCTCCGAGACGCCGAGCACGACCGTCGCCGTCGAGGACACGGCGAGCATGACGACGCGCACGGTCGTCGACCAGCGGGCCCAGAGGCTCCGTCGACGCTGGGCGTAGGAGATCGCCTCCTCGATCCAGGTCGCGACGAGCACGGCGAGCTCGTGCGGCGTGAGACCTGCGGGGAGGGTGGGCGGTGTGCGCGACTCTCGGCTCATGGCAGAAGTCTCGCGGACGGCGGTGGCGACCGCCGACCGGTGAGGTGTCCTCAGACCGGGGGGAGGAGGGCGCGGGCCTCGGCGGCGGGCATCCCGGTGCCCTCGAGCAGATCGACGACGAGGGGGCGCAGCAGCAGGAGGGCGGCGGCGTCGGCGAGGCCGGCGCCGGGCAGCAGCACGGCGGGGTCGAGCCGACGGGCGAGGCTCGTGAGCACCGAGCGCGCGGCGCCGGCGGCGAGCGGGTCGTCGAGCTCCTCGCCGAGCAGGCGGATACCGGCGCCGAGCGTCGTGAGCGCGTCCTCGAGCCCCGGGCGCGGGACGCCGTCGCGCACGAGGAACTGCATGCGCCGCGCGATCGAGCGCAGGTGCCGGGTCGCGAGGTCGACGGTCTCGACGACGCGGGCGTTGCGCCGCAGCTCGGGCACGCGACCGCGCAGGAACGGCGAGATGCGGGCGACCGCGAGCGCGGTGTCGAGCGACTGCCGCCACGCGTCGACGAGCGGCAGCGCGCGACGCAGC
>JAEWKY010000322.1 GCA_023457615.1 Actinomycetes bacterium
CGTCCGCGCCGCGAGCACCCGGGCCCGCGCCGTCGCCGAGTCGACCCGGGGCGTGTCCGCCGCGCGGAGCTGCGCGGCCGTGATGCGCTCCACGCGCAACCGGATGTCGACCCGGTTGAGCAGCGGACCGGACAGCCGGCCGAGATAGCGGCGCTGCGCGAACGGTGTGCACACGCACTCCTGATCGCGTGATCCCGCGTTGCCGCAGGGACAGGGGTTGGCGGCGAGCACGAGCTGGAACCTCCCGGGGAAGCGCGCGGATCCCGCGGCCCGCGAGATCGTGATCACGCCGGACTCGAGCGGCTGCCGGAGGGCGTCGAGGGCGTGCGGCGAGAACTCGGGCGCCTCGTCGAGGAACAGCACCCCGTGGGCGGCGCGGGCGGCGGCGCCCGGGCGCAGCACCCCGCTGCCGCCGCCGATGATCGCGGCGGGACTCGCCGTGTGGTGCGGTGCCTCGAGCGGAGGCCGCACGCGCAGCCGCTCCCCGACCGGCATCCCCGAGAGCGACCGGAGCGACGAGACCTCGAGCGCCGCCTCGACGGCGAGGTCGGGCAGGATGCCGGGCAGCCGGCTCGCGAGCATCGTCTTGCCCGCACCGGGAGGTCCGAGCAGGAAGAGGTGATGCCCGCCCGCCGCCGCGACCTGCAGCGCCTCGACCGCATCCCGGTTGCCGACGATGTCGCCGAGGTCTCCCTCGTCGCGCGCCGTGTCGAGGGTCACGGGCGGCAGCAGCAGCGGCTCGACCTCGCGGGGCTCGAGCTCGGCGCCGTGCCAGATCGCGGCGTCGCGCAGCGAGGCGACCCCGATGACGTCGACCCCGGCGACGAGCGAGGCCTCCGCCGCGTTGCCCGTCGGCACGAGCACCGTGCGGAACCCCGCCCGCGACGCGGCGAGCACCGAGGGCAGGACTCCCGGCGTCGGACGCAGCCGCCCGTCGAGGGCGAGCTCGCCGAGATGGAGCACCCGGTCGACGGACTCCCGCGCGACGATCCCGTCGGCCGCGAGCGCCGCCATCGCGATGCCGAGGTCGAACGCCGTGCCGTGCTTCGGCAGCGCCGCGGGCGAGAGGTTGATCGTCAGCTTGCGGGACGTGAGCGGGCAGCCCGCGTTGGCGGCCGCCGCGCGCACGCGCTCCCGCGCCTGCCCGAGCGCGAGGTCGGGCAGCCCGATGAGCACGAACGCGGGGAGGTTGTTCGAGATGTCGGCCTCGATGTCGACGACGGTGCCGTCGAGCCCGAGGAGCGCGATCGCGTGCGTGCGGGCGACGTGCGGCACTATGCGGCCCCCATCAGAAGATGCCCTCGAGGTGCTCGATCGTCGCCGGGGCGCCGCGCGGGGCGATCACGCCGATCGCGTCGACCCGCAGCCGATCGACGCCGCGCACCGGACCGCGGTCGCGGAGCCAGGCGGCGGCGAGCCGACGCAGGCGCGAGAGCTTGCCCGGCGTGATCGCCTCGAACGGATGCCCGAAGCGCGTCGACGAGCGCGTCTTGACCTCGATGAAGACGAGCGCCGATCCGTCGCGGCCGACGAGGTCGATCTCACCGTCGGGGCAGCGCCAGTTGCGGTCGAGGATCTCGTAGCCGCGGGCGACGAGCGCTTTCTCCGCGATGCGCTCCCCGCGTCTGCCCAGCTCGTCCTTCGCCGCCATGCCTCGAGGATCGCGGCCCCTGTGATCCGGCACTGATCTTCGGATGGGATGAGGGGAGCACCGCTCCACCGGCGCGGTGTGGAGGAGACGCGCCGGCCCTGCTCCGATTCGATCGAATGGCTCAGAATGCATGCGGACTGCTGGAGGTGGCGATCGGCCTCGCGCGTCGGGCCGGTAGCGTGCGGTCGCGCCCCGGGCACGCTGGGCAGGGCGCGACAGACGCGACTCTCGTCCGCACTCGTCGACTGTCCGGAGGAAGATCGTCCCTCGCTAGTTCGCTCCCCTAGGCTCGGCGCCATGCCGCCGGACTTCAGCCAGCTCTCGGATGCGTCTCTGGAACTGTCGGCGTGGACTGGCCTCGCCTTCGCTATCGGACTCGCGATCGCCGGCGTCGGCTTCCTCATATTCAGCCGCGGACGCGCGAGCCGGGAAGCTGCTCAAGAAGCGCTCGCCTTCGAAGAGCTCGACTTGATCCGAGAACAAAGACGACGGCTCGGAGCACACAGTCAGCCCTCGACCCTCGACGAGAAGGTGGCGCATGTCGCGAATATGAGTCGCGACCTTGCTCGTCTCAACTCCGAGATTCGTCAAGAATTCGAGCTTCAGATGGTCGAAGTCAAGAGGCTGCAAACTGACGCCACGAACGCTCGAGAGGTCGCTTCCCTCAGCGACCAAGCCCTCAGCGCTGCCGAAGCCCTCGTGGCCTCTCAGATGGAGCGCGCGCTAACGAAGGCCGGACGGGCCGACCGGCTGTTTCAGATCGTGGTCGCGATCATCAGCTTCGTCGTCGGCATCGGCGCCACCTTGATCATCCAGGCGATCACCGGCGCTTGACTCTCACTCTCACGATCGAGCGACGTCACCTGCGCGGCACTCGACCTGCCGCGGGGCTACTCGTCGAGCGCGAGCTCCTTCGGCAGCTCGAGATCCTTGTCGGCGCGCTCCTCGACGTTGACGTCCTTGAAGGTGAGCACGCGCACGCTCTTCACGAAGCGGTCGGAGCGGTAGACGTCCCAGACCCAGACGTCGCTCATCGTGAGCTCGAAGTAGAAGTCGTGCTCGGTGTCGCGGCGCTCGAGGGTGACCTCGTTCGCGAGGTAGAAGCGACGCTCGGTCTCGACGACGAAACGGAACTGGCCGACGATGTCGCGGTACTCCTTGTAGAGGGCCAGCTCGACCTCGCGGTCGTAGTCCTCGATCTCGTCGTCGTCCATCCCGACGAGTCTAACCAGGCCGCTACGCGATGTCCGCGACGGGGGCGTCGAGGTCGAAGAGCCCCGGCTGCTTGAGCCAGCTCCAGCGGTGCAGGGCGCTCGCCCCGTGGGCCTGGATGCCGGCGTAGTGCTCGGCCGAGGCGTAGCCCTTGTTGCTCGTCCAGACGTAGCCGGGATGCACGGCATCCCTGTCGATCATGAGCCGATCACGCGCGACCTTCGCGAGCACCGACGCACCCGCGACGGCGGCGCACGAGCGGTCGGCCTTGACCTTCATCGTGACCCGCAGCGGTGGGGCGGATGCGCGCAGCAGTGCGGGCGTGAGCCAGTCGTGCGAGCCGTCGAGCAGCACGACGGCTCCCGTGAGGTCGACGCCCTGCTCGCGCACGGCATCCAGCGCCCGCGTCGCCGCGAGACCGAGGGCGGCGATGATGCCGATGCTCTCGATGCGCTCGTTCGACGCCATCCCGACGGCCGCGTGCCGGCTCCAGCGGGCGACCTTCGGCTGCAGCTCCTCGCGACGGAGCTCCGGGAGCAGCTTCGAGTCCTTGAGCCCCTCCGGCGCGGTGCGCGTGCCGAGGTCGACGACGCTCAGCCCGACCGCCACGGGCCCGGCGATCGCGCCACGGCCCACCTCGTCCATGCCGATCACGAGGCGCGCGCCCTCGCGGAGCAGCGCGCGCTCGAGGCGCAGGGTCGGGACGGTCGAGACCATCAGCCCGTGGGAGTGGACTCGGGGGTCGGCTCGGCGTCCTCGGGCTCGGCGTCCTCGGGCTCCGCGGACTCGTCCGGGGCCGGCTGCTCGCC
The DNA here is from genome assembly GCA_023457615.1 of Actinomycetes bacterium. GTDB lineage: Bacteria > Actinomycetota > Actinomycetes > Actinomycetales > Microbacteriaceae > Pseudolysinimonas_A. The sequence continues at coordinate 3,673 of JAEWKY010000322.1, forward strand.
CGAGCCCTCGTCGACGCCCGAGAAGACGATCGGGTAGTTGTCGAGCCACGTCCAGCGGTCGATCGGCCAGGAGATCAGGATGGCGCGCCCGACGACGTGGTCGAACGGGACGAATCCGTTGCCCGGCTGGTCCTGGTTGTACCGGGAGTCCTGCGAGTTGTAGCGATTGTCGCCCAGGACCCAGAGGGAGTCGTCGGGCACCACGACCGAGAAGTCGTCGGCCGACGCCTTGGTGACCCCGTCGGGGAGCCGGAGGTAGGGCTCCTCGAGCGGCACGCCGTTGACGGTCAGCTGCCCGAACTCGTTGCAGCATTCCACGACATCGCCGGGCAGCCCGATCACGCGCTTGATGAGGTGGTCGTTCGAGTCGGGTGCGGTGAGGCCGACGATCGAGAGCAGCCAGTCGAAGAACTCGACGACGGGGCTCTGCTCCGGCACCGGCTCGGGGCGGAGCCAGCCGCCCGGGTCGCGGAAGACGACGATGTCGCCGCGCTCGACCGGCATCAGGTCGGGCGTCAGCTCGTTGACGATGATGCGGTCGTTGATCTGGAGCGTGTCGCGCATCGACTCCGACGGGATGTAGAACGACCGGATCAGGAACGTCTTGATGAGGAACGAGATGACGATCGCGGCGACGAGGATGACGGCGACGTCGCGCAGGAACGCCTTCCATCCCCGCAGCTTCTTGCGCTTCGGGCGCGAGGGCGCCTCGGAGTCGTTCTCGGGTCGCTCGGAGACCGCGATCTCGTCGATCTCGGCGCCCGGGCGCGCCGCATCCTGCTCAGTCATGTCACCCCTGGGTTCCGCATCAGCATATGCGCCGGGCGGCCCGGGAAAGCGCGACGCGCGCGGCCTCTTCTCGAAGCCGCGCGCGTCGGAATGTCGCCGTCGTCTCAGACGTCGCGACGCTCCTTGATCTTCGCCTTCTTGCCGCGCAGGTTGCGCAGGTAGTAGAGCTTGGCGCGACGGACGTCACCGCGGGTCACGACCTCGATCTTCTCGAAGATCGGGGAGTTCACCGGGAAGGTGCGCTCGACGCCG
>JAEWKY010000323.1 GCA_023457615.1 Actinomycetes bacterium
GCCCGGCGTCGTCGAGCAGGTCGGTCGGGAGCCCGTCCGCCAGCCGCGAGCGCAGCAGCACCGCCTCGGTGCGGCGGGTGGCGGCGTCGAGGGTCTCGCGCCCCGCCGCGGGCGACTCCCCCGCCGCGATCCGGCCGGCGTACGCCGCGGGATGCTTGACGTTCCACCAGCGCACCCCGCCGACGTGGCTGTGCGCGCCGGGGCCGATGCCCCACCAGTCCTGCCCCGTCCAGTAGGCGAGGTTGTGCCGCGACCGGTGCGCGGCATCCGTCGCCCAGTTGCTGACCTCGTACCAGCCGTAGCCGGCCGCGGTCAGCCGCTCATCGGCGAGGTCGTACATGTCGGCCTCGAGGTCGTCGTCGGGCTCGCCGACCTCGCCGCGCGCGATCTGCCGGGCGAGCTTCGTGCCGTCCTCGACGATGAGCGCGTACGCGGACAGGTGGTCGGGATGCTGCGCGAGCGCGAGCTCGAGCGACGCCGCCCAGTCGTCGAGCGACTCCCCCGGGGTGCCGTAGATGAGGTCGAGGCTCACCTGCAGCCCGGCCGCCCGCGCCCACGCGACCACCCGTGGGATGCGCGCCGGGTCGTGCGTGCGCTCGAGGGTCGCGAGCACGTGCGGCATCGCCGACTGCATCCCGAAGCTCACGCGCGTGAAGCCGGCCTCGGCGAGCGCGACGAGCGACGCCTCGTCGACCGAGTCGGGATTCGCCTCCGTCGTCACCTCGGCGCCCGGCGCGAGCCCCCACGTGTCGCGCACCGCCGCGAGCATCCCGCTCAGGTCGCCGACCGGCAGGAGGGTGGGCGTGCCGCCGCCGAAGAAGACGGTGGATGCCGCGCGCCCGGCGACCCCGGCGGCGTCGAGCACTCCGGCCGCGAGGGCGACCTCGGCGATCGCCTGGCCCGCGTAGTCGGACTGCTTCACACCGCGGATCTCCGACGCCGTGTAGGTGTTGAAGTCGCAGTACCCGCAGCGCACGCGGCAGAACGGCACGTGCACGTAGACGCCGAAGTCGCGCGCCGCGACGCCCTCGGCGACCGACGCCGGCAGCAGCCCGTCGACGGGCGCCGGATCGGCGAGCGGCAGGGCGGAGGGCATCCTGCGATTCTCCCACCCCGCGCGGCGGGTCGCCGGAGGTCAGCCGCCCACGAGCGCGCGGCGCGCACCGGCCGCAGACCCGAGCGGCGCTGGATGCCGAGGGTGAGTCTGGGCGACGGTCGACCCCCGGAGGTCGTCGCCCTCGCCGAGGCGCGTGACGCGGTCGTCCCGGTAGGTGAGCTCCGTCATGCCAGCGGCTTGGTCAGCGCGTGCTCGTAGCGGGAGAGGAACCAGAGCTGCGCGAGGCGGACGACCGGCAGGAAGACCCACCACACGGGCGACGAGGGGCGCGAGATCGAACGGAGGGTGAGCCACACCGAGTCGTCGTCGCGCCGCTCGACGAGGAACGACTCCTCGCCGCTCAGCGGATGGCCGGGAAGGGTGCCGTACGAGAACCCGCGGCGATTCGGCTCGTCGGTCACCGACACGACCCGCACGGGCTCGCGGATGCTGAGCACGCCCCAGCCGAGCAGCAGCACCGCGCTGTCCCCGGCGCGCACGAGACGCGCGCCCGTGTCGGCGTAGACGTCGTCGGCCGTCAGGGAGGCCGGCTGCACGGGCTCGCCGGTCGCCTCGTCGAAGGTCACGGGCGTGTAGGTGTTCGCGACGATCTCGGCCGGCGACTCGAGGCGCTTGACGCGGAAGCCCGCGCGCTCCTTGAGGCCCCAGCTGAGGGTCTCGGTCCAGGCGTGGTGCCAGCGCTCCTCGCCGTGCCCGATGCGCACGCGGCGCTCGATCGCCCGGAACCCCTTCGGCGGGTAGCGCGCGAAGTCCTCGGCCTGGGTCGCCCCGATCGCGGCGTACGTCACCGCACGTCGCCAGATCGGCAGGGAGCTCCCGGGCATCCCTCCATTCTCGCCGATCGTCGGCGCGTCAAGATCCTGGACCCGCAGGAGCGAGGACTGCTCGGACCTGCTGCCGCGCGAGGCGCTCGACGACCCCCGCTCGTTCTACTCGGGCAGCTTCTACCTCGGGTGGACGGTGTTCTGCCTCGCGAACGTGATCCTCACCGTCGCGACCTTCCGCCGCGCGAGCGGCCCGGAGCTGCGGCGCCGGCTGGATGCCACCGCGGCCCCCGAGGGACGACTGCGACGGTTCTGGTGGGGCCTCAACGGCGGGGGCGCGATCAGCTGGGCCGCGACGGGCTCGGTCGTCGCCCTGCTCGCACTGCTCGAGGTCGCGCTCTCCGGGCGCGACATGCCCGTGCTCTTCGTCGCCGCGGGCGTCGCGGTCGTGCCCGCGTCGGTCGCCGTCATCGTCACGACCTTCGCGGTGAGCCACGCGCGCGCCGACCGCGATCGCGCGCTCCGCTTCCCCGGGACCGAGTCGCCGGTGTTCACCGACTACCTCTACCTCTCGATCCAGCTCACGGCGACGTTCGGCGCCTCCGACGTCGAGGTCGCGACGACGCGACTGCGACGCGCCATCTCGGTGCACAGCCTGCTGGCCTTCGCCTACAACGCGTTCGTGATCGCCCTGCTCGTGAGCGCGCTGCTCAACGCCGCGGCCTAGGAGCCGACGACGGCCGAGGCGACCCGGCGAACCGGCGAGGCCTGCCTCAGGCGATCCGCTCGATGCGGAGCCAGAACTGCTCGAGCTGCATCGGGTCGCCATAGCTCCCGACCTCGACGCGGATCTCGTCCGAGGCGTCGAGCTCGACGACCAACGAGTCCGAGGACGAGGCGCCGTAGGGGTGGACGGCCCCGGGGGCGGGCGCGACGCTCTTCACGCCCATCGACGGGCGGAAGCCGCCCGCGTCGACGACGACCTCGAGGCTGTAGGCGGAGGCGACCTCGACGAGGGCGTACACCTGCACGCGGTAGATGCCCGCGGTGCGCACCTCGAACGACGTCGTGCCGACCGCCGCGAGATCGGGCGACGTCGAGGTCGCGGTGACGACGGGGACCTCGACGGCGAGAGCCGTCGTGAGGTCCTGCGAGGTCGCGACGACCTCGGACATCGACAGCGCCGTCCCGACGCCGTCGGCACCGTCGGCACCGGGCGGACCTGCCGGACCGGCCGGACCTGCCGGACCTGCGGGTC
>JAEWKY010000324.1 GCA_023457615.1 Actinomycetes bacterium
CCCCCCCCCCCCCCCCCGCCCCCCCCCCCCCCCCGCGGGTGTCCTCCAGGGCGCCGAGGAAGGGCAGCCCGAGGACGCTCGAGATCGCGCTGGGGATCATCCCGCCGCGGCCGTCGGTCGAGGCCTCGCCCGCGATCACGAGGTCGGCGTCGAGTCGCGCGACCGCGGCGGCGAGCACCTGCGCGGTGAGGCGGAGGTCGGCGCCGACGAGCGACTCGTCGACGACGTGCACGGCGCGGTCGGCCCCGGTCGCGAGCAGCTTGCGGAGGCCGTCGCGCGCCGACGCCGGCCCCATCGTGAGCACGACCACCTCCGTCGCGGCGTCGGCGTCCTTCGCGACGAGGGCGAGCTCGAGCGCGCGCTCGGCCACCTCGTCGACCGTCGCCTCCGACGGCCGTCGCACGACGCGTCCCGTCGCGAGGTCGAGCTCGCGCTCCCCCCACGTGTCGGGGACCTGCTTGGTCAGCACGACGATCCTCATGCGTTCCTCTCCTTCCGGGCGTCGAGCCGCGCGAAGGCGAGCGCCTCGGCGGCGACGAGCGGCGTGGTCCCGGTCGCCTCGGCCTGGGCCAGCACGCGCCCGAGCGTGTCGCCGATCGCGCGGATCCGGGTGTCGATGACGTCGGTCGCGGCGCCCTCGGCCGCGAGGGTCAGGTAGATGACGCCGCCGGCGTTGACGACGAAGTCGGGCGCGTAGAGCACCCCGCGCTCGGCGAGCCGGGCCGCCCCGGCGCGTTCGGCGAGCGGGTTGTTCGCGGGGCCGACGACGGCCCGCACGTCGAGCCGCTCGATCGCCTCGGGCGTGAGCACCCCGCCCACCCCCGCGGGCACGAAGACGTCGGCCGGCACGAGCAGGGCCTCGTCGGGCTCGACCCAGGTCGCGCCGAGCGACGTCACGAGCTCGCGCTTGCGCGCGTCGACGTCCGAGACGGTGAGGATGCCGCCCTCCTCGGCGAGACGCGTCGCCACCCGCGATCCCACCTGGCCGAGGCCGGACACGACGAAGGAGCGGCCCGCGAACGACGGGTCGCCGTGCAGCGCGCGGAGCACCGTGCGCAGTGCGGCGAGCACGCCGGCCGACGTGGGTCCGGCCGGCTCGCCCGATCCGCCGGTCGCCGAGGGCAGTCCGACCACGTGGCGCGTGCGCTGCGCGACGACCTGCATGTCGTCGGCGGTCGTGCCGACGTCCTCCGCGGTGCGGTAACGGCCGTCGAGCGACTCGACGAGGTCGCCGAGGTCGAGGAACGCAGCCGTGCGCCGCTCGCCCTCGAGCGTCTCGCCGGGCGCGAGCCGGATGACCGACTTGCCGCCCCCGGCGTCGAGCCCCGCGGCGGCGTTCTTCATCGTCATCGCCGAGGCGAGCCGCAGCGCGTCGGCGAGCGCGTCGAGCCAGGTGTCGTACGTCCACGTGCGGCAGCCGCCGAGGGCCGGGCCGAGCGCGCTCGAGTGCAGGGCGACCGTCATCGTGAGGCCCGAGCGGGCGCCGACGCCCGTGACGACGCGCTCATGATCGAAGACGGGCAGGGTGGTGATCGATTCGCTCAACGCCGAGCTCCTTCGGTGTGAATGCCGACCATCGGTCGGCTAGCGTTCGACGCATGACGCAGACCGAGCTCGATCCCACGTCGCGCCGCATCATGGCCGCGCTCGACGAGGAGCCCCGCGCGACGCTCGGCTGGCTCGCGTCGAAGCTCCGGCTCGCGCGCGGCACCGTGCAGGGTCGCGTCGCGTCGCTCTTCGCGCCCGGCGTGCTGCGGTCGCCGAGCACCCTCGTGCGCACGGCCTCCGTCGGCCTGCCGATGCGCGCGCTCGTCACCGCGAACGTCGACCAGGACCAGTTCGACGCCGCGATGCGCTCGCTGCGCGACATCCCCGAGGTGCTCGAATGCGTCGCCACGTCGGGCGTCAACGACCTCTGGGTGCAGGTCGCCGTGCGCGACAGCGACCACCTCTACGAGGTCGGCCAGAGCATCCTGCGCACTCCCGGCATCCGCCGCACGGCGACGTCGATCGTGCTGCGCGAGCTCATCGAGTACCGCACGTCGCAACTGCTCTGACCCCCGCATCAGCGCATCGCCGCCAGCGCGGGGTCGCTCAGCAGCTCTCCGACGGCGCGCAGCAGCGCCGCGGCCTCGGCGCCGTCGGCGACGCGGTGGTCGAACGCGAGCACGAGCTGCCCGATCTGCCGCACCTCGACACGCCCGTCGACGACCCAGGGGGTGGGGCGGATGACGCCGACCGCGAGGATCGCCGACTCGCCGGGGTTGAGGATCGGCACTCCCCCGTCGACGCCGAGCGGGCCGAGGTTGGTGATCGTGATCGTGCCGCCGGCGAGGTCGGCCGGCTTCGTGCGGTTCTCGCGCGCCGTCTCGACGAGCGCCGACAGCTGCTCGCACAGCGCGCGGAACCCGAGGGTCTCGGCGCCCTTGACGTTCGGCACCGTGAGTCCGCGCGGCGTCGCGGCGGCGAACCCGAGGTTGACGTACGACTTCAGCACGAGCTCCTGGGCGGCCTCGTCCCACGTCGAGTTGAGCTCGGGATGCTCGCGCAGCCCGAGCAGGAGGGCGCGCGCGACGAGGGTCAGCGGCGAGAGGCGCACCCCCGCCCACGCCGTCGAGGCGCGGAGCTTGTCGAGCAGCGCGACCGATTCGGTGAAGTCGACGGTGAGCCAGACGGCGGCGTGCGGCGCGGTGAAGGCCGAGGCGACCATCGCGGCGGCGGTCGCCTTGCGGATGCCGCGGATCGGCACGCGGGTCTCGCCGTCGACCGGGGCGGCCGAGAGGGGGGCGGATGCCGCCTCCACCTGGGAGCGTGAGATCGGCTCGGGCCCGGCGAGGGTCGCGAGATCGACGCCGAGGCGACGGGCGAGCGCGCGCACGGGCGGGGCGGCGAGCACGCGGCCCGGCGTGCTCGGCGAAGCCTGAGTCGGAGCCGCCGGCTTCGCGCCGACCGTCAGGCGCCGGCGCGGGGCGGCCGAGTGGGAGACGCCGTAGCCGACGAGCACCGGCTCGGGCTTCTCGGCACCCTCGTCGACCGGCGGGATGTCGACATCCCCCACCCCCGCTTCCGCGATCGCGACGATCGACGACCCGACCGGCACGACATCCCCGGCCGCGGCGAGCAGTCGGGCGACCCGTCCGGTGAAGGGGCTCGGCAGCTCGACCACCGACTTCGCGGTCTCGACCTCGACGATCGCGTCGTTGACCGTCACCTCGTCGCCCTCGGCCACGAGCCAGTTCACGATCTCGGCCTCGATGAGCCCCTCGCCGACGTCGGGCAGCCGCACCTCGCGCAGCCCGGTCACGACGCGCGCTCCCCGAACTCGAGCGACTCCTGGAGCGCGGCGAGCACGCGGTCGACGTCGGGCAGGAACTCCTTCTCGGTGCGGCTCGGCGGGTAGGGCAGGTCCCACGCGCCGACGCGCAGCACGGGCGCCTCGAGCGAGAAGAAGCACTCCTGCTGGATGCGCGCCGCGAGCTCCGCGCCGATGCCGCCGTTCACCGACGCCTCGTGCACGACGATCGCGCGCCCCGACGCCTGCACGGCGGCCGTGATCGAGGGCATGTCGAGCGGCGACAGCGAGCGCAGGTCGAGCACGCCGACCGACACCCCGTCGCCCGCCGCCGCCTCGGCCGCCGCGAGGGCGACCGCGACGCTCGGGCCGTGCGCGAGGAGGATGCAGTCGGTTCCCGCGCGCAGCAGCCGGGCGCTGCCCGCGGGGAGCGGCTCGGCCTCGATCTCGCCCTTGTCCCAGTAGCGGCGCTTGGGCTCGAAGAAGATCACCGGGTCGTCCGACCGGATCGCCTCGCGCAGCAGGTGGTACGCGTCGGAGGGCGAGGAGCACGACACGACGCGCAGACCGGCGGTGTGCGTGAAGTACGCCTCGTTCGACTCGCTGTGGTGCTCGACCGCGCCGATGCCGCCCGCGGCGGGCACGCGGATGACGATCGGCAGCTTGAGCGCCCCGCCCGAGCGCGCCCGCATCTTGGCGAGCTGCGAGACGATCTGGTCGAACGCGGGGTAGATGAAGCCGTCGAACTGGATCTCGCAGACCGGGCGGTAGCCGTGCAGCGCGAGGCCGATGGCCGTGCCGACGATGCCCGACTCGGCGAGCGGGGTGTCGATGACGCGGTCGTCGCCGAACTCCGCGAGCAGCCCGTCGGTCACGCGGAACACCCCGCCGAGCACCCCGACGTCCTCGCCCATGACGAGCACCGCCGGGTCGTCGCGCATCGCGTCGCGGAGCGCGGCGTTGAGCGCGCCGCCCAGGCTCACGCGCTCGATCGTCGGCGCACCGACCGCGGCGGTCACGGGTACACCCGCAGGGCCGCCGCCGCCTCGCGCTGACGCTCGAGGTCGGGATGCGGGTCGACGTAGACGAGGTCGAACAGGTCGAGCAGATCGGGGTCCTCGAGCTCGGCGCACGCGGCGCGGGTGTCGGCGGCGATCGCGTCGCCCTCCGCCTCGAGCTCGGCGAACCACGCGTCGTCGACGCCCTGCGCGCGCAGCAGCACCTCGAGGCGATGCACGGGGTCTCGGCCGTGCCACTCCGCTTCCTCCTCTGCCGGGCGGTAGCGACGCGGGTCGTCCGACGTCGAGTGCCCCGCCATCCGGTAGGTCACCGCCTCGACGAACGCGGGCGGACCCCCGGCGCGCACGCCCGCCACGGCCTCGGAGACGACGGCGTGCACCGCGAGGGCGTCGTTGCCGTCGACCGAGTAGGCGGTGAGGCCGAAGCCCGCCGCGCGACCCGGCAGCGGTGCGCGGTACTGCTGCGAAACCGGGGTCGAGATCGCCCAGCCGTTGTTCTGCACGACGAAGACGATCGGCAGCTCGCGCGTCGCCGCCCAGTTGAACGCCTCGCTGACGTCGCCCTGGCTCGTCGCCCCGTCGCCGACGAAGCACACGACGACCTCGTCGGCGCCGGAGAACCGGCTGCCCATGGCGTAGCCGACCGCATGCAGGGCCTGGGTGCCGAGCACGAGGGAGTAGATGTGGAACCGGAAGCGCGCCGGGTCCCAGCCGGCGTGCGCGACGCCGCGCCACTGGGCGAGCAGCTCGCGCGGACCGAGGCCGCGCACCCTCGCGGCGACATGCTCGCGGTAGCTCGGGAACACGTAGTCGGTGTCGCGGATCGCGCGCATCGTGCCGACCTGGGCCGCCTCCTGCCCGCGGGCCATGAGCCACAGTCCGAGCTCGCCCTGCCGCTGCAGGTGGTAGGCCTGCTCGTCGAACCGGCGGCCGAGGTACATGTCGCGGTAGAGGGTGCGCGCGAGGTCGAGGTCGACGCCCGCGAGCTCGCCGTCGGGCGTGAGCGTGCCGTCGTCGGCGAGGTAGCGGCGCGGGCCGGCCTCGGCGGCCGTGGGACGCGGGGATCGGGTACGCGCAGCCTGCGGGTTCACCGCCGCTCCTCTCCGTCGGACGCCATCGGTCGATTCGACTACCACTGTGACTCGATTCGGCTCGGGTAACTACTGATTTCCGGGTTACTGGTTGTTTCGACCATCGAGAGGTCGAATCGGCGAGCGCGTTCGATCATGTTGACCACGGGGCGTCAGCCCTGGTCCGCGAGGCGGCTCTCGGCGACCGCGGCGAGCAGGCGCGCGGCGTCGAGCACGACCGAGTCGTCGAAGAGCGCGCGCGGCGAGTGATTCGACTCGGGGTCGTCGACGTCGCCCCGCGCCCCGACGAACACGAAGGCCCCGCCCGTCGCGTCGAGCACGTGCGAGAAGTCCTCCGAGATCATCTCCGGTTGCGCGAGCTCCACGAAGCGCTCGGCGCCGAAGAGCTGCGTGACGGCGTCCCGCACGCGCGCGGACTCGACCGCGTCGGATCGCGTCGGGGGAAGGCGCGCCCCGGGTTCGGCCTCGACGGCGACGCCGTAGCCCGCGGCGAGCGCGCGCGCGATCCGCACGATCCCCTCCTCGACCTCGGCGACGCGCTCCGACGTGACGGCGCGGATGCTGAGCCGTACGATCGCGACGTCGGGGATCACGTTCGCGGCATCCCCCGCCAGGAACGCCCCCACGGTCGCGACGATCGGGTCGGCCGGGGTCGTCGTCTGGGTCGCGAAGGACTGCACCGCCTGCACCGCGAGCGACGCGACGAGGATCGGGTTGCGCGCCGACTCGGGCCGGGCCGCGTGGCCGCCGAGCCCGCGGAAGCGCAGCTCGAGATTGAGGATGCTGCCCATCACGACGCCGCCGCGGCAGGAGAAGAGGCCGCTGTCGAGGAACGAGAAGACGTGGATGCCGTACGACGCCACGGGCCGCCCCGCCGCCTCGAGCACGCCCTCGTCGATCATCGCCTCGGCACCGCCGTGCCCCTCCTCGCCCGGCTGGAACATCGCGACGACCGTGCCGCGAAGGTGCTCGCGTCGGGAGGAGAGGAGGCGCAGGGCGCCGACGAGGGAGGACATGTGGAGGTCGTGGCCGCACGCGTGCATCGCGCCGTTCGTCGCGGCGAACTCCGCGCCGCTCAGCTCCTCGACCGGGAGGCCGTCCATGTCGGCGCGCAGCAGCACCGTCGGTCCGGGCCGCCCGCCGCGGAGGATCGCCGTGATCGACGAGAGGCTCTCCCCCGTGCGGAGCTCGAGCGGCAGGCCGTCGAGCTCCTCGAGCAGCGCCCGCTGCGTGAGCGGGAGCTGCAGCCCGACCTCGGGGATGCGGTGCAGCCGGCGGCGGAGGCCGACGAGGTCGCCGGCGAGGGGGTCGATCGTCATCAGTCGGTCTCCGGTCCGGAGCAGTACGGGCAGTCCGGTGCGCAGTCGCCGGTCATCGCACGACCTTGACCTTGACGATCTCGACGACGCGATCGAGGCGCTTGCGCAGGGTCTCGAAGTCCGCCTCGTCGCCGCCCACCGACATCCGGAGCTGTCGGCGTCCGCCCGACGGGGCGCCGAGCCACATCGTGAGGAGCACGAACGGCCCCGTGGTGGCGACCCGCACGATGCGGTGCACGGCGTCGCGGTCGGCGGTGACGGTGAGCTCGAGCTGCACGCTGGACGACGGCGCCGGAGGTGGTGGCGGCGTGTCCGGCGGGGCGGGCGCCACGGGGCGGCGCAGGGTGTCGAGCATCGGGGGGTCCTCGTCTCGTGGACTGTCGAGGGTGTCGACGGAACCGGGGTGATGGTTCCGATACGCTGACGATTGCAGCATCCGGTGTCGCGGATCGTCAACACCGCCCTCAGGGACTGATCGATCTGCTAACTCGGGTGCCCTCACGACGACAGGAGAGTGCACGATATGGCGCATCTCGACGACACCGACCGCCGCATCCTCGCCGAGCTCGACCACGACGCGCGCGCCCCGATCGCGGCGATCGCGCAGCGCCTCGGTCTCGCGCGCGCCACGGTGCAGGCGCGGCTGACGCGCATGACGGAGGCGGGTCTGCTGCGCGACCACAGCGCGCGGGTCAAGCCCTCGTCGCTCGGACGCGGGGTGAGCGCCTCCCTCCGCCTCGAGCTCGACCAGCACCAGATCCGGGAGGCGATCGCGGCGCTCGAGCGCATCCCGGAGGTGCTCGAGTGCTTCGCGCCCGCGGGCGACACCGATCTGCTGCTGCGGGTCGTCGCGCGCGACCCCGACGACCTCTACCGCGTCGCGGAGGAGGTGCGGCTGGCGCCCGGGGTGCTGCGCACCTCGACGAGCCTGTTCCTGCGCGAGGTCATCCCGTATCGGATGACGGCGCTGCTGCGCGCCGACGGGCACTAGGCCGCGCCCCTAGACCCAGCCGTCGAGCGCCTGCTTCGTCGCCTCGAGGTTCACGATGTGCAGGTCGTGGTGCCCGCCGGGCACGGTGACGATCTCGTAGCCGCCGGCGCGCAGCCGCTCGACGACGTCGGCGCGCAGCGCCTTCGGCGGATCGGCGAGCACGACGAGCGACGGCACGACGGGCGGCACGGACGGCTCCTGGTCGGGCAGGACGGGATTCGGCGCCTCGAACCACACGGGGTCGAAGAGCTCGAGCGAGCGGCGCGAGTTGACGATGTGCTCGCGGCTGTACTCGGGCAGGACCGCCGCGAGGTCGTCGACCGAGGCGAGGCGCCCGTCGGCGTCGAGCGGGAGGGCGAACTCCATCTCCGGCGGCACGTTCCAGCCCGGGTCGAGGTAGACCGCGCGGCCGGGGCGCAGCCGCTCGGCCGCGAGGATCAGCGCCCGCCCGCCGAGCGAGTGGCCCATGACGACGTCCATCCCGACGGGGAGGGTGTCGACGAGGTCGTCGGCGAGATCCTCGGCGAGGTAGCTCTCGGCGCGGTCGCTCGCCCCGTGGCCGCGCTGGTCGACGAGCGTCACGGTGTAGCCGAGCGAGGCGAGCCACGGCGCGAACTCGAACCAGGTGCCGCTGTCGCCCGAGAGCCCGTGCACGAGTGCGGCGGTCTTCGGGCCGCTCCCGACGGTGGTGGTGGCCAGTTTCATGTCATCTCTCCCGGAGCGACTGGCTGTTTGCCCGATTCGGCCCCTTCGCTCACGCGGAAGGGGCC
>JAEWKY010000325.1 GCA_023457615.1 Actinomycetes bacterium
GCCGCTGCCGCCGGAGGGCGCGAGCGTCATCCGCGTCGGCAACGCCTCGCGGGCCGCCGCGATGGCCGACGAGCAGCGGGTGCGCTCGCTCGACCTCCACGCGGCGGGGATCGTCGACGAGGTCGTCGCCGAGCATCCGGATGCCGCGGACGAGCCCGCGGAGTTCTGCCGGCGCCTCGGCCTCGCGATCGAGCGTCAGCTCGACGCGCTCAGCACGCTGCATCCTCAGCGCCGTCTGGGCGAGCGCCGGGCGCGCTACGCCGCCCGCTGAGCGCCGCCCGAGGTCGCGGCGCCGTCAGACGTCGAGCGTCTCGCCCGGCTGCAGCTCGGTGAAGGTGCCGCCGTTCTGCTCCGTCGCCCACGTGAGCCGCGCGGCGGCCATCTGCTTGCCGGCGACCGAGAGGGTCATGTCGTGCACGTAGAACGCGCGCTTCGGCTTCACGGCGAGGACGTAGTCCATCGCGTCGCCGATCTTGAGCCAGGGGGCCCCGATCGGCGCGGCGAGCGTGCCCACCTCGACGCCGGGCTCGGTGTAGGAGTCGCCCGCGTAGTAGAGCTCGTCGTTGACGAGCACGCCGAGGTTGTCGATCACCGGGATCGACTCGTGGATGACGGCGTGCGTGCCGCCGAAGAACTCGAGCTGGAAGCCGCCGAGCTCGACGACATCGCCCGCGGCGACCACGTCGACCTCGAGCTCGTCGCCCGCCGCCGTGGCGACTCCCTGCGGCGCGAGGATGCGGGCCTCCGGGTTCTTGTCGAGGATGCGGCGCACCTGCTCGACGGTCCAGTGGTCGGCGTGCTCGTGCGTGATCACGATGCCGACGACGTCGGGGAAGTCGGGCGGCGTGAGGAAGCTGCCCGGATCGATGACGATGCTCTCGTCGGCGAGCGTGACGAGCAGGGTCGCGTGTTCGTACTTCGTGATGCGCACGGTGCGACCCTACTCCGCACGCGGGCGCCGAAATACCCCCAGGGGGTATGGTGTTGACATGATCGACGACCTGAAGAAGCGCGCGCTCCATCGCGCGCGGATCCTCGAGGGCCAGCTGCGCGGGGTGACGAAGATGATCGAGAACGAGGAGTACTGCGTCGACATCATCACGCAGACCCTCGCCATCCAGAAGTCGCTGCGCAGCCTCAACAAGCTGCTCGTCGAGAACCACCTGCGCACGCACGTCGCGCACATGTTCGCCGAGGGCGGGGCGCAGCAGGATGCCGCCATCGACGAGCTGCTCACCGTCTACGAGATCGAGAACCGGGCCAAGTGATGACTCCGCACGACCACTCCCAGCACTCCGCGCCGCACTCCCGCGGCGGCTCCTCCGCGCACGACCACGGCGGCGGCGACCACGCGACCCACGATCACGGCGCGCACGCCGGCTCGGCGCACGATCACTCGGCGCACGATCACTCCGCTCACGATCATTCCGCGCACGGCGGCGGGCACGACCACTCCCACCACTCCGCGAACTTCCGCGGGCTGTTCTGGATCAGCCTCGTGCTGACGATCCCGACGCTCGTCTTCTCGGCGGGTCTGCAGGACATCCTCGGGCTCGCCGGTCCGCGGTTCCCGGGCAGCGAGTACGTCTCGGCGGCGTTCGGCGTCGCGGTGTTCGTCGTCGGCGGCCGGGTGTTCCTGCAGGGTGCCGTCGGCGAGCTGCGCGCCCGTCGGCCCGGGATGATGACGCTCATCTCGCTCGCGCTGCTCGTCGCGTTCGGCTACTCGGTCGCCGTGCTGCTCGGCTTCCCGGGCATGGACTTCTGGTGGGAGCTCGCGACCCTCACGACGATCATGCTGCTCGGCCACTGGATCGAGATGCGCGCCATCTCGGGCGCGCGCGACGCGCTCGGCGAGCTCGCGAAGCTGCTGCCCGACGAGGCCGAGCTCGTGCACGGCGACCACGTCATGACGGTGCCGCTGTCGCGCCTCGCGGTCGGCGACGAGGTGCTCGTGCGTCCCGGCGCCCGCGTGCCCGTCGACGGCGAGGTCGTCGACGGCGAGTCGGAGCTCGACGAGTCGCTGCTCACGGGGGAGTCGGCCCCGGTCGCGGCCGCGGTCGGCTCGACCGTCGTCGCCGGCAGCGTCAACGGCGCCGGCGCCCTCACCGTGCGCGTCGCGAAGCTCGGCGACGACACCGCGCTCGCCGGCATCTCCCGGCTCGTCGCGGAGGCGCAGGCGAGCCGCTCGGGCGCGCAGCTGCTCGCCGACCGCGCCGCCGCGCTGCTCTTCTACGTCGCGCTCGGCGTCGCGGCGCTCACCCTGCTCGCCTGGCTGCTGCTGCGACCCGACGACCCGGCGTTCGTCGTGGAGCGTGTCGTCACGGTGCTCGTGATCGCGTGCCCGCACGCGCTCGGGCTCGCGATCCCGCTCGTGCTGGCGCTGCAGACCTCCCTCGGTGCGCGCCGCGGCATCCTCGTGCGCGATCGCGCGGCGCTCGAGGACGCGCGCGACGTCGACGTCGTGCTGTTCGACAAGACGGGCACGCTCACGGAGGGACGCCAGGGTCTCGTCGGCCTCGCGGTCGCGCCCGGCGTCGACGAGGCGGAGGCGCTCTCGCTCGCGGCCGCGGTCGAGGCGAAGTCGGAGCATCCGATCGCGCGGGCGATCGTCGCCGCGGCGCGCGACCGCGGGCTCAAGATCCCGCGCTCGGCCAGGTTCACCGCCCTCGCCGGACGAGGTGCCCAGGCGAGTGTCGGAGGCCGCGACCTGCGCGTCGGCAGCTCCCGCGTCGCGACCGAGTCGGGCATCCACCTGCCGGCTCCGCTCGTGATCGCGGCGCGCGACGCCCAGCGCGAGGGCGCGACGGTCGTGCATCTGCTCGAGGGCGCCGAGGTGCTCGCAACCTTCGCGCTCGCCGACGTCGTGCGCCCCGAGTCGGCCGAGGCCGTCGCCGCGCTCCGCCGCCGCGGGGTGCGGGTGGCGATGCTGACGGGGGATTCGCACGAGGTCGCGCACGTCGTGGCGGGGCGGCTCGGCATCGAGGAGGTGTTCGCCGAGGTGCTGCCCGCGCAGAAGTCGGAGACCGTCGCGAAGCTGCAGGCCGGAGGAGCCCGGGTCGCGATGGTCGGCGACGGCGTCAACGACGCGCCCGCGCTCGCCCGCGCCGACGTGGGCATCGCGATCGGCGCCGGCACCGACGTCGCGATCGAGTCGGCGGGGATCGTGCTCGCGTCCGACGATCCGCGCGCCGTCGTCGACATCCTGACCCTCAGCCGCGCGGGCTACCGCAAGATGCTGCAGAACCTCGCCTGGGCCACGGGCTACAACGTCGTCGGCCTGCCGCTCGCGGCGGGGGTGCTCGCGGGCGTGGGCTTCCTCATGCCGCCGGCGGTCGGCGCCGTCGTGATGTCGGTCTCGACGATCGTCGTCGCCCTCAACGCGCAGCTGCTGCGACGTCTGCGCTTCCGGAGGTAGTTCCGCTCCCGTTTGTTGCACGCGCGCCCGAACTCCGGGGCGCGCGTGCAACTGGCGGGCGCGCAAACTGCCATACTCGGGCGCATGCCCGCGACGTCGCGCCCGAAGAAGATCGTCGTCGCCATCAACCCGTCGGCGTCGTTCGGCGCCAGCCGCGACGTCGGCCCGGCGGTCGTGCAGACGCTGCGGGCGATGGGCCACGAGGTGACGTCGCTCACGGAGCCCGACTTCGCCTCGCTCCTCACTTCTGCCCGCGCCGCCGTGAAGAAGCGTCCCGACGCCCTCGTCGTCGTCGGCGGCGACGGGATGGTGAATCTCGGCACCAACCTCGTCGCCGGCACGAAGGTGCCGCTCGGCCTCATCCCCTCGGGCACCGGCAACGACATGGCGCGCGGGCTCGGCATCCCGCACGACGACACCGAGGCCGCGATCCGCACCCTCGACGCCGCGCTCGCCGCCGGTCCGCGCACGATCGACGCGGGGCGCATCAGCTGGCGGGATGCCGTCACCGGCGCCGCCGGGGAGCGCTGGTTCGCGTGCGCCCTGAGCGCCGGCTTCGACGCGATCGTCAACGAGCGCGCCAACGAGATGCGGCATCCGAAGGGACCCAGCCGCTACATCCTCGCCCTGCTCGCGGAGCTCGCGCGGCTGAAGCCCATCCACTACAAGCTGACGCTCGACGGGAAGCCCGTCGAGACGGCCGCCGTGCTCGTCGCCCTCGGCAACTCGGTGTCGCTCGGCGGCGGGATGAAGATCACCCCCGATGCGCAGCTCGACGACGGACTGCTCGACGTGCTCATCGTGCAGCCGCTCTCGCGCCTGAACTTCCTGCGCATCTTCCCGCGCGTGTTCCAGGGCGAGCACGTGGGGCATCCGAAGGTGCGCATCGAGCGCGCGAAGAAGGTGCGCATCGAGGCCGACGGCATCGTCGCGTACGGCGACGGCGAGCGGATCGCGCCCCTCCCGCTCGACGTGGAGGTCGTGCCGGGCGCCCTGCGCGTCCTCGCCCCGAAGCCCTGAGCGGCTCCGCGGCCGTCGATTTCACGAGCGCCGAGACCGTGTGGCATACTCATACGGTTGTCGTGAGGCCCCATCGTATAGCGGCCTAGTACGCCGCCCTCTCACGGCGGTAACGCGGGTTCGAATCCCGCTGGGGTCACCAACCGAGAATCCCTGGCTTAGCCAGGGATTTCTTCGTTAAGTGCGACATCGTTCGACTCGGTAGGTGCCGGGTCAGCGGCAACATCCGGCAACAAGCGGTGCCTGCGTTAGGCGCGTCTGCGTTACCGCCCGCGTGGGGCGGCATAGAGGCCTTCGACGCCGCCTGCAGGATCCGTCTCCCGCGTCGTCCAGCAATTCCCGCGCCGCTGCGGTTGGCCGGTCCAGGACCTTCGATCGACAGCGACGACTGTCCCGTGATCTTCGGCCGCTGTCCGTTTGTGGCGCACGAATGTCCGAGTTGCGGGATACAGTGTCCAGCGTGGACCATTCTTCGATCATTAAGTCGCTCATTCGTGTCGCCCTGGCGCAAGGCGATGAGACGGTCGCGCATCAAGCCGACCGTCTCGCGCAAGCGCTGATCAAAGCCGGAGACCCGGACGGGCGTGCGGTCGAGCGTCTCGTGAAAGGGTCCCAAGAAGGTCGGTCTCTTGCCCCGAGTCGTATATCTAAGAGCCTGGCGCCAAGCGCCTCCGGCCGTCTCGAGAAGATGCGACAGGGTGTCGCAGTCCCGATGGACCGTGAGTCGAGCGCTCCGTTGGCCACCGTGATCTTCCCTGACGACAACCGAGCCGAGGTGCCGGTGTTCGACACTGAGATCCAGCAAGTGGTTGCTGGACTGTTGCTCGAGTGGGAGCACCACGACCGCATCAGCGACGCTGGCTTGAACCCATCGCTGACGTGTCTCATCTATGGCGCGCCCGGCACCGGGAAGACGACCCTCGCGTTGTGGCTCGCGAAGCAGCTGGGGTTGCCGGCTGTGGTCGCGAGGCTCGATGGCCTCATCAGTTCGTTCCTGGGCACGACGGCTCGCAACATGGGAGCGCTTTTCAGTTTCGCGAATCGGTACGACTGTGTCCTGATCCTCGATGAGTTTGATGCGATCGCGAAGGTGAGGGACGACCCTAACGAAGTCGGCGAGATCAAGCGGGTGGTGAACACGCTGCTGCAGAACATGGACGATCGTCACCGGAGGGGAGTGACGTTCGGGCTCACCAACCACCCTGCCCTGCTCGATCCCGCGGTCTGGCGACGATTCGACGTCCAGATTGAGATGCCGCTGCCCGGACCTCATGAACGGGTAGAGATCGCGCGTCGGATTCTCTCCGCCAACGATGCGAATGAGACCGCCGACGCGAAGCTGCTCGCATGGTTTGCAAACGGGATGTCGGGTTCTGAGCTTCTGACGCTCGCTGAGAAATATCGCAAGCGCCTGATCGTGGGGGACGACGTCAGCTCTCCAGCGGAACTCATTCGGCAGCTAGCCGCTACTACGTCGAGCAGAGATCGCGCCCGTTCGATCGACCTGGCCGACGACGTCGTGTTGACCCGGGCGCTGAGCTCGAGTGAAGAGATCAAGTTCTCGCAGGTGGAGGTTGCTCACCTACTCGGGGTGAGCACGAAGACTGTCGGACGTCGAGTGTCAGACTCCGTTGAGGAGGACTGACAATGGCCAACCAGCCGGTACAGGTCGTCACCAACCCGCAGCAACTGCGGGCACCACGCACGCCTAATCGTCCCGTGACCGCTGGCACTGACTTCTACGCAGGCGACGACGAAGGCTTCGTGCGGCATCGCGACGCGCTCGTAACCTCGCTGCAATCCATCATCGCCGCACTCAGTTCACCGACGTGGATCAACAATTTCGGTGGGGCCGCGCACATCCGCGTCACCATGGCTCCCAAAGCCATCGCAAAGACGCATCGACCGCAGAAGAAGATCTTCCCTACTGCCCTCACTCCTCACGTTGCGACGGCTGCGATCGGCGAACCGATATTCGCCGTGACTCCGACTTCTCTCGACGAGGTCGTCACGGTCATGAAAGCAGTTCCCAAGACGGTGCCGACAAAGATCAACAAGAACAACGGCGAGGAAATCCCCAACCCGTCCAGAGAACGTTGCGAGGTATCCGCGATCGCCAAGATCGAGCTCTGGACTGCGGCCGATCGGCGCTCGTTCAGCGTTGCCGAGGCGACGCAGTGGCTCGGTCGGAGCGATGCCGGCCCGAGCTACATCGTGAACTTCTTTCCCCTGGCGCACGCTGATCGAGACGACACTCTCGCGACGGGCGAAAGGCTCAGCCTGAGATCGCTCGAGCAGGCCCTATCCGACCAATCAGTCGAAGCAAGAGGACGAGCGTCGCTCGGTCGCGGCACCGGTGCGCTCGCCACAGTGAAGCTTCTTGCCATCGGGGAGGCTTCGCGTCTGGAGCTCGGGATTGCCAGCGATCCGGTCGGCACCAGGCTCACCACGCACGAGCTCGCCATTCAAGACGACGGACGTCACGAACGTCTACTCGCCGTTCTGGAAAGCAACCCGCTCGTACGGGACATCACGCTTCCGCCCATCCCGATGCGAAACACGCCGGCGAGCATCGAAAGCCAGGAGCTCCCCTTCGCAAGCGTGCCAGAACGAGATGGCGGTTCCTTCGCGACGGTCGGCGTGATCGATGGCGGCGTTTCTGACGTGCTCGGCGCCTGGGTTGAAGAGAAGTGGGGGCAACTCGCCGACGCCGACCGCGACGTCGATCACGGCACCTTCATCGGTGGCCTTCTTGCCTTCGCCGGCAAGCTCAACCCGTCGTTCCTCGGCTCTCTCCCGGACGGTTGCGGCATCGTCGACGTCGACGTGCTGCCTGCAGATCCCGGAGGCACTGGGGTCGCGTTTGGCCGCTATTACCCCAACGGTGTCGTCGACTTCATGGATGAAGTGGCATCCGCCGTTACCGACATTCGATCGCGTCTCGGCGTTCGAATCTTCAACTTCAGCATGAACTTCGTCGCGCCAGGTGACTCGACCAGGTACGGGTACGCCGCACGACGTCTCGACCAGATCGCCAAGGACAACGACGTCATCTTCGTAGTCTCCGCAGGAAATCTCGCCCCTACCGAGCAACGGCCTGAGTGGCCCGCGGATGCTTCCGCAGCTCTGAGTACCGTCGTCGGTGATCGCGGCGCGCTGATCAGCGAACCCGCCGAGAGCCTCTTCAATATCGCGGTAACAGCCGTGAACCCTCCGGGTCTGCGAGATGTCGTGCCATATGCACTCGCGCGCTACTCACGCCGGGGACCTGGCTTGCGGGGGGCAACAAAACCCGACCTCGCACATGTCGGCGGAGCTGGAAGTAGTGACCCGGTGCTCGGCCACGGCCTTCGGTCGTACGACTCGTCAGGACGCGACTACACCGGAGCTGGCACGAGCTACGCTGCCCCACTCGTCGCGCGAAACCTCGCGGACCTCGACCACCTGATCGAAGACGACGTGCCACGCGAGGTCTTGCTTGCCCTGCTCACGCACTACGCGGAGGCGCCCAAGCTCCTTCGCAACAAGACCCTGCTTCCCGCGGCTCGTGACCTCGTCGGGTTTGGCATCCCTGCCACTGCTGAACAAATTCTCGAGCGGCCCGACTCGGAGATCGTCCTCGTAGTGCACAGCACGGTACTACCGAAGGAAGAGCACACGCTGACCTTCAGGTGGCCCGACTCGTTGGTCAGCGCGGGAAGCTGCAGAGGCTACGCGAGGCTCACACTCGTCGCCCGCCCGGTGCTCGCATACGAACACGGCGACGAGAGAGTTCGAGTCAACATCGACGCCAAGCTCATGCAGCAACAGCCTGACGGGGGCTTCAAGAGCGCGCTCTCAGCAGTGAACCAACCGCGCACTCGAAAGCTTCCTCAGTCGGAACGAGAACTGCTACTCGAGGCCAGCAAGTGGCAGGTCGTCAAGTCATTCGACCAACGTTTCCGCGGACGCGGAGAGAGTTCAACGTGGAAGCTCCTTGTCGAGTACCTGACTCGGGCAGAAGAGGCGCTGCCGGACGTCGGCGTCGAATTCGCAGCGGTCCTGACCATTGCCGATGACAAGGGAGAGGCCCCTGTCTTCCAACAAATGCGACAGCACTTAGGCGAGCTCGGAATCCGTACGGCTGACATCCGCGCGAATATTCAAACCCGCCTGCGCACCTGAGCTTGTAGGAAGTCATGATGATGCGGAGGTTCAGGTGATCGAAACGGCAGCTGCCCTCCTCAAAGAGCTGCTCGCGAACGCCTTGCCCGACCTCGACGCGGCCCCAATCAGTCACGGCCCGACGGTCGGCCAAATGTACGAAGGACTGTCCGGCCGACTGCTTTCAGCAGCCTTACCCCAAGGCGGCGACTTGCGCGTGGTCACCGGCTTCATCTCCGCTGGCGACAAGCAATCGGGACAAATCGACAGGATGGTCGTACGTGGAACGGGGACAAGGATCCCCGAAACCGACGCGTACATCTGGCCCATCGAAGACGTCATCGCCGTGGTCGAGATCAAGAAAACGCTGACCGCCTCCTCGCTTGGTGAGGCGGTCACGCAACTTGAGAGCGTTCGCCGAATCGAAGAAGAGTGGCTGATGCAGGCTGATCGGGAAGACGCAGGCCTCGAGCCTCGGCTAGCACTTCGCGCCTACGCCCAAATGACCGGCCGCGTTGCGCCACGGAAGGACCAGTTCAAGAGCGCGCCCCCAGAAGACCGCCGCCTCCTCCACACGCTCTTCATGGAGCAGTACTCCTGCCTACGTATCGTGCTCGGAGTCCACGGACACAAGACCGAAGCGGGACTGCGCAACGCCGTGGCTGGCGTCCTAGATTCCCGTATTCGAGCCGGCGGCTTCAAACCAGAAGTCCTTCCCCAACTCGTCATTTCGGGCGAGTTCAGCGTTGCCAAAGCAAACGGCCAACCGTATGTCAGCACGATGGACGGCGACGACTGGCCGATCCTGATCTCGTTGAGATCCAACCCGCTAGCGGCCCTTCTGGAAATCCTTTGGACTCGGCTAGACCACCTCTTCGGGATGGACAACCCGTGGGGGGACGATCTGCGGCTCGAGGTGGTTCACAAGGCTGTCCTAGCGAAACCGACTATCGGCGGGTGGACCTTCACCGTCCTGCCTGTCAGCGAGGGACGTCTCGCCGAAGACGGGGGCCAATCCGATTGGGAGCCCGCAACCGTCAACGAAACTGAAGCGGTCCTGCTGACAGAACTACGCGACCTCGGAGAGATCAACCTCGCGGATCTTGAGCTCGCGTCCTGGCTCGACCAGCGCGGGTCGTCAGTCGATGAGGTAGTCACATCGCTACTCGCAACCAGACTGGTCGCCGTCGACGGCGCCGCGCTCGTCTTGATCGTCCCGGACTGTTCACTGGCCTTCCTGCCAGACGGGACGTGCGTCGTTGCGGACGACAGTACGGGTCGCCTGACCAGATGGCTTAGAACCACCTGACACCCTCGCGGGCAGCAGCAAGCACTCGATTCCACCCCAGCCAACTGGAAGCGCGAGATCCAGTGGCAACGATTGGCACGCAGTGGCAACAAACATCGCCGATTAGGAGATATCTCGCCGATCACGCAGAGCGGGGGCTCCTGGACGCACACTGACGCGAGCACCACGCACATCCGGCACGACAGTTTGCCGCTAATCTGGGCCCGATCAGGGAAGGATCGGCGTGCCATCTAGCTCGGACAACAACCCACTCGTCGATCTCCGTGGAGTGAACTCGGTCGCTGCAGTTGAGGAGAAGCTCACACGGCTTGCCGAGTTACTTCAATCAGACGAGCACGTCGACCTGCGCGTGCCGCACGAACTCAAGTTCTCATTTCTCGGCGGAGCGGCAGCAGTCATGCAGTTGATCGGCACATGGGCCCGCACGACGGGCGCGTCGGGGGCTCTGAGGACCTACTTCGATCCCGATGTCACCTCGAGCGACATCGTCACAGCTCTCGAAAAGTACGAGCACCTCCTTCTCGCCGCTTCTGTGGCGCCAGTCGTGAAGGATCGATCGGGTAAGGTCGACATCTCGCTGCTCGCCCACGACTCAGCGCGTTCGGTGCTGCGAAGCCGGCGGTCCGCGGGTCCGCTGCGGCCTAGGCGGAGCCTGCTCGAGCTTGTCTGCGATCGGTGGCCGGATCTCGCCCCGTTCTCCCTTTACAAGGGCGGCGACTCAAGGTACCCGCGTGACTTGAAAGACGAGTACCTGCCGCTGGCCGAAGGGCTCCTAAGCCTCGGAAGCGGCGCCCGATCGAACTATCCGCCGGACGTCGTCAGCTCGTTGTCGTGGGCCTTATTCGAACTGTTCCAGAACACCGATCAGTGGGCTCGCTCCCTGCCCAGCCTCCTGGGCGAGGTGCCCGCGGATCCTTCGTGTCGCCTTATCTATGGTCGACGACATCTCATCCCAGCCCACCGGGCGGCGTCGGTCCTGGGGGAGACGCACGCGCTTAGGGGGTTCCTCGACCGCCTTTCCGCTCGCGACGGCTACTTCCGCATCTTCGAAGTAACGATCTTGGACATGGGTCCTGGCGTGTCTGCCTGGCGCGCCGTCGACCGCGCGCAGACGTCTTACACCGCCGCCGAAGAGCTCGCTGATATTCGGTGGGCATTGGCGAAGCGGCGCACTACCTCGCTCGACGCACGAAAGGGAATGGGCTATCACCGTGCGTTCCTAAATCTGAGCAGGCTTGGCGGATTCATGCTCCTGCGGTCCGGCAGGGTCTCTGTTTCGCGCGACTTCGTTCCCTCGTCGTACCCCAGCGCGCGCGAGGCTGAAGACGCATTGCGCCCTGATCACGAGCGTGAGAACTGGACGGACCTCGACGTATCGCCCGAGTCCTCGCCAGCGCATGCGAGCGGCACACGAGTGAGCTTCTTCTTCCCCGCCGAGGCGAGCGGAGCCGACTTGTGAACGCCACCCGACACGAGTTCTTTTTCTTTCACGCCCACTTGAACCTGCACGAAACGACTAAGGCGGAAGTCACGGTCGTGTTTTCGCCGGAGGCTTCACCTGACCTTGATCGGCTCGGCGAGGGTCTGAAGGCCGCGGTGGGCTACCCGTTCGACCCGGCCCTCGTTTTGCTCGTTGGGTTGGAGCCTCACTCCGCTGGTTGGTCCGGGCTTGCGACTTCGCTTGAGGACTTCGTGCCACGCGACGTCGCAATCGCCACGATCGTCCTCGATTCACGTGGAGCCGGCACGATTCTTGGGACTAATCCCGGGGATGTCCTTGAGGAGTCGCGGCTGTCGGAGTACGTCGCTGAGATCTTCGAGTCGGGGCTTCAGGAGATGTTCGAGCGCGGCTCGACGGTCATCCGCTCTGCCCCGGGATACCACTTCGAGGCGCCCGGCGGTAAGCACATGAGCACTTTCGTACGTACGGGAAACATGCTCGCAGATACGGCTCGCGCCACGTTCGCCGCGTGCACGATTCTGCCGTTGCTGTCGACCCGGCTTGAGGACATCCGGCACATTTCGACAGATACATCGTCGATCAATTCAGTCGGGTACGAACTCGTGCGGTTGCAGCGCGAGTTCTTCCCCGCGGCGCCCGCGGCCGCGGTCGGTTCCTTTGGCGGGCACGCTGCGATCGCCCAGCGGGTGTCGCTCAACCCTGCCGCGACGACCCTGTTCCTAGTCTCGGTGTCCTCGACGGGTGGACTGATCGTTCGACTTCGTGACGAGCGGCCTAACTGTCAGATCATCGTCTTGATCGACCTCGGCCCCGCCTCGCACGGCGCTCCGGTGATGTATGCCCCGGGAGTCCGCCACGAGATCGCCGCCGATCTGGTGCTCGACGACGCCGTCGGAGTCGACCGGCGGGATTGTCTTCGGTGCCAAGACTCCAATGAGACGATCGTGAAGATCGACGGAGAGCAGTTGCTACCGCTTACGCCGTCGGTGTACTCCAGATTGCTCGTCCGAAAACAGGCCCTCGACTGGGCCCCGCCACATCTGCAAGCGATCGTCGATCTCGACGCTGCTCAAGCGCACTTCGTGCCGCAGACTCGTGGAACCGGATCCACCCGTCGCCCCATTTATTTCGAGTTCGGGGACTTCTTCGCTCACCTCGATGATCCCATGTCCGCCGTCAGCCCGGCCGTCGAAGAGCTCAGAGAGGCGACCCTCACGAAGCTCGCCGCGATGGTCGAGGGACTGAAGCCCACCCACATCGTGCACCTGACAGACGTGTCATCGGAGAAGCTGGCTTCGGTCGCGCAGCGGATGACGGAACCGCCTGCCCAGCAGGTCGAGGCGCGCTCGGCGTCGAACCTGACATCCGCAATCGACTCGGCCGCTGAGAACCGACTGCTCGTAGTGGCTTCGGCCGCTTCGAGCGGCAGTGCTCTCAACGCCCTGAGTCGAGACCTTCGACCTCTCGTCCGCAATTCGTCTGTCTCGTACTTCGTGTTCATGCCTCGGACACAGGACGCAGAGACCTGGCGATTTCTCTCCAGCAACCTGAAGATCGGGCGATTCACCGGGACCACGACCCAAGTAGAGAGCGTGATTCCCGCCTGGCTTCCCTCCGAAAAGACCCTGCTCGGTTCCGTTTGGGACGACGAAGAGACGTTCTGGACAGCTCTGGTCGAGCGACTCGACCGGCTGCAGAGGGTTTCGACCGAGGTCGCTGGCTTGGCTCGGGCGCAACTCAACGAGAGGCTGAGGCGCTTGGGCGTCGGGTCATTGAAGAACGAACTCTTCCTCTCGTCGACGGCAGACATCAACGCCGACGAACATCGTCTGATGCTCCAGGACAACTTTGCGTTCTGGCCGTTCACGTACTCATCCACCAAAGTGAGTCAGGCTTCCGTTTACATGACTTTTGCAGCGGTTCTGGACTGGTCGCGAAGTCCAGGTGGGGCCAAACAAGACGTCGACTACCATCAAAGCGAAGGCGATCCCGAAACCGAACTGGAGCGCTTCTTCGACACAACTCACCGGCTGCACAATCTCACCGCAGTTCACCCGTTCAACTTCGATCGATACAACGACGCAATTACGCACGCTGCGCTGCTCCGCGGGTGTCTTCCCTGGGAGCTCGATTACTCGTCGTCGCCGGGGCTCAGCGCGTCGATGCTCGGAGTGCTGTCGGGCGTCGTCGAAGGTTTCGAGGAAGATCCCGCGAACTCAGCGCTGGTCGAGTTTCTTCTCGCACTGGCCTCCGGCCGGCTACGACTCCACCCGCGACACCTCGAGCTTTTCGTAGAGCGGCTGGCCATCGCCCTCCCCCCGGTCGGCGAGGTGCTCGTCAGCGACATTGTCCTCGCGCATTTTGAAGCCCCGACGTCACTTGAGCTCAGTCCCACGACGGGATGACATCGAGACGAGTAGATGAAGAATGTCGCTTCCCATCTACTCGTGCTCGCGCCGTTTGAGGGTGCAGGGACCTGTTCGCGAGGCTCCGGCTGATTCGCGAGCCTGCCGGTGGCAACGCTTTGGCAACAAACATGGGCGCCGCGAACCACCCGTTGCACTCCGCGCACTCCATCATCCCCATGAACACGGGCTTGCCTAGGCCGGCCCGCCACCGCAGGGGGCTGACGAACTTCCTCTCACGGCGGTAACGCGGGTTCGAATCCCGCTGGGGTCACCAACACCGAACGCCCGGAGTCACCCTCCGGGCGTTTCGCCTCTCCGTCCCGCGGCGGCGCCTCTCCGCTCCGCGACGGTGCCTCTCCGTCCCGCGGCCGGGCCGGGCTCCTCGAGATCCGCCACCAACGCCCCCGGTGCGCTCGCCTCGACCGACGGCGTGGAGAGGGTCGCGACGACGATCCCCGCCAGCGCGACGACGCCGCCGATGACCTTCACGGCATCCACCGGCTCCCCGACGACGACGCTCAGCGCGTAGCCGAGGGCCGGGATGCCCGCCGTCGCGATGCCGGACACCGCCGCGGGCAGCCGCTCGGCGCCGTAGTTGTAGAGCACCATCGTCGGGGCCGTGACGACGAGGCCGAGGAACAGCAGCGCGAGCCACGCCGGGGGAGAGGCGGGCAGCGCGGCGGCTCCCGCGAGCGCCTCGACGAGCAGCCACGGCAGCATGATCGCGGTGCCCCAGACGGCCGTTCCGGTGGCGAGCACGAGGGGCTCGATCGGCTCGGGGCGGCGGTCGGCGTCGCGCCGCAGCAGCACGGTGTAGAGGGCGTAGGAGGCGAGGCCGACGAGGCACAGCAGCAGGCCGAGGTCGACCGTGAGGCCCGCGGCGGCGATGAGGATGACGCCCGCCGTCGCGAGAGTCAGCCCCAGCAGAGTGCGCACCGGCAGGCGCTCGCGCAGCACGAGCACGGCGAAGACCGCCGTGAGCACGGGGAGCGCCGCGTTGGCGAGGGCCGCGGTGCCCGAGGTCGTGAAGAACAGCCCGACGTTCGCGAACGAGTAGTAGAAGGTCACGCCGGTGAGCCCGAGCACGATCGTGCGCCGCGACCGCAGCACCCTCAGGAACCCCGGGCGTAACGCGGCGAGCGGCACGAGCACGACGAGGGCGACCGCGAACCGCAGCACCGAGAGCACCGCGGGGGAGGCCGACTCGAGCACGATCGCGGAGGCGACGTAGGCGGTCGACCACAGCGCGACCGAGCCCGCGACGGCGGCGAGCGGGAGGGCGCGGACCGTCACGGGCGGCGTGCCTCCACGGCCCGCACGACGGAGGCGGTGTCGCCGGCGTCGAGCGTCATCGTGACGATGCCGGCGGCGCCGCCGAGGTCGACGGTCAGCGGCACGTCGTAGGGCCTCACGTCGACGGTGACGCTCCAGCGGGAGTCGCCGCCGACCGTGGGGGTGCGCACCATCGCGAGGTCGCCGATCTCGGCCCACTCGATGAGCAGGAGCTCGCGCGGCTCGCGTCCCGGCGAGTGCACCGAGATGCCGCGCCGGTCGGCGAGCGCCGCGTACCAGCCGTCACCGATCTGCACGTCGAGTCCCTTGGCCCGCAGGAACGCGGGCAGGTCGGACACGACGGGCGGCAGCCGGCGGGCGAGGAACACGACGTCGTCGGGATGCCGCCGCGCGAGCGCACGCAGCGTGCGGGCGTGCCGGGCGGTGATGCCCGCGAAGCTGCCGACGAGGCCGGCGATCGCGAGCACCGTCACGAGATAGGCGACGAGGATGCCGTCGCGCGGCCCGCCGCTCACGGCGATCGCGATCGCACCGCCGACGATGACGACGACCGCGGCGCTCGAGGCGGCGGCGGTGATGATCCGGGCGCGGGACCGGAACCGTCGAGTGATGACGTGCTGTGGCATTGCTGTGCTCGTGGCGTACCTGTTCCGTCTGTACCCCGATCCGCACCGTATCCGTCACCCGGTGACACCGTCAACCGCCTCGCCGCAGGAGGCGAGATTGCCTACCGTCCTGGTATGGGCGGGGACAGATTCCAGGACTTCATCGAGCGGCTCCTCGACGCCCTCGAGGGCATCCGCGACGAGCTCTCGCGCCTCGAGACGCCCGCGCCGGCCGCGCCGACGGTCGTCGAGGCGGTGCAACCCGACCCGTGGCCGGCGATCGCGGCCGTCGTGCTCGCCGTCGTCGTGCTCGCGGTCGCGGCGGTCGCCCTGTTCGTCGCCTGGCGCGCCCTCGGCGTGCTCTCGAGCTTCCGCGACGACAGGGTCGTGGCGGGGCGCCGCAGCGAGCGCGCGGAGTACGGCGCGCGCGTGCGGAGGTACTCGGAGCTCCTGGGGGTCGAGGCCGTCACCGGACGCGAGACGCCGCGCGGCGAGACCGCGGCCTCGCTGCGCTCGAGCCTCGAGCACCGCCTCGGCGTCGACCGGGAGCACGGCGCCCTCGAGCTGCTCGAGGAGGTCGCCGCGTCGCGGGCCGGGCTCGCCGACCTGCCGCGCGAGGCGCGGGCGTCCGCGAACGGTCTCGCGGCGATGACGGCGGAGTGGTCGATCGACAGGTGGGTGGCCGATCCCGACGCGTGGCTGCGCGACCACCGCGAGCGGCACCGTCTGCGCCGGCTCGCGCACCAGCCCGCCGTCGGCGACGACCGCGACGGAGACACGCGGCTGCTCTGACGGCGGCTCGGCCTAGGGTGACGGCATGTGCGCGAGCTACGGGCTGCAGGTGACGCCCGAGGACATCCACTACGGGTTCGCCGTGATCGACGACACGACCTCGACGACGCAGCTCGCGAACTGGCTCGAGGAGTTCCGCGACGAGCCCGTGAAGCCGACGGGGGTGCACCGGCGCAACCTCAACCCGATCGTGCGCGAGCGCGCGAAGGACGGTGCGCACGTGCGCAGCGTCGACCTCGCCTGGTGGAAGCTCTGGGTGCGGGGTGAGCCCGCGAAGTTCCCGGCGATCAACGCGCGCGTCGAGGGGCTCGTCGGGTCGGGGGCGTGGCGCGGTCCGCTCACGAGCCGCCGCGGGCTCGTGCCGGCCACCGAGTACTACGAGAAGGGCCACCGCTTCGGGTTCGGCGGCGAGCTGTTCGCGTTCGCGGGGCTCTGGAACGTCGCGAAGACCGGCGACGACTGGATGGTGTCCTACGCGATCGTGACGCAGCCGGCCTCGCCGCACATCGCGCCGATCCACGACCGCATGCCGCTCATCGTGCCGCGCGACCTCTACGACGCCTGGCTCGACCCGGAGCGCACGGGCGACCAGGAGCTGCTCGACGAGGTCGTCGCGGCGAGTCGCCCGCTCGGCGAGCGGCTCGCGATCTCCGGGCTCTAGACCGTCGGCGGCTCGGCCGGGTTGCGACGGGCGTGCATGCGCGCGATCTCGGCGTCGACATCCGCCTCGGTGATGTAGCGGCGGGTGACGCCGTACGCGTCGAGGCCGACGAAGACGGCGGCGATCGTCATGCCGATGATCGGCCAGACCGGCCAGAAGTAGGCGGTGAAGTTCGACGGCAGGCCCGTCGAGAAGAGCCAGATGGCGAGCAGCAGCAGGATGATCACGCCGAAGATCACGAGCATGATGTGGAAGTCGTTGCGCGCCTTGAGACGGGCGCGGGCGGCGGCGCGGATGTCGTCGGTCTCGCT
Source organism: Actinomycetes bacterium (assembly GCA_023457615.1). Taxonomy (GTDB): domain Bacteria; phylum Actinomycetota; class Actinomycetes; order Actinomycetales; family Microbacteriaceae; genus Pseudolysinimonas_A. Next base: position 17,420 of record JAEWKY010000325.1, read on the forward strand.
CATGCGATCGACCCTAGCGGCGAGTCCCCGGGCGGCTCCACCCGGAGGAGACTCCGGAACCCGCCGACTATGACGCGGTCACGCCGCCCCTTTTCTGGGGACTGGGGGGTGAATGGCGGGTGACTCTACCCTGACGCTACGGAACATCGGACGACGGGGTCGGGCCACCAACCCGAGCGACTCCCCGCGATCGATGACCCGGATCAGGCAATACATCTATTGGGGAGAGAAACCGTGTTCAACTCTGCGCTGGCTCGCTTCGGAGCCGTCATCCAGTCCCGCCTCGTGCGCGAGGAGAAGGGCGCCACGGCCGTCGAGTACGGCCTCATCGTCGGACTCATCGCCGTCGCCATCATCGTCGCCGTCATCGCCATGAGCGGCGCGCTGCAGGACATGTTCGGCGTCATCGAGGACTCCCTCGACGACGCCGCGACCCCGTAAGCGGCCGGCCGACGAAGGATCCGTGTCGTGCTCAGGCGACGCGGATGGGGGAGTGAGCGCGGCGCCGCCGCGGTGGAGTTCGCGCTCGTCCTGCCCATCCTGGTGCTCATCCTCTTCGGGGTGATCGAGTTCGGCGGGGTGTACAACGCCCAGCTGATGGTGACGGGCGCCGCCCGCGAGGGCGCGCGCGAGATGGCCGTCGGGGGTGACCCCGCGGACGCCGAGGCCGCGGCCGCCGAGGCGGTGGTCGTCGCCGACGCCTCCGCGCTCGACGTGACGGTGACGCCCGCCGCGTGCGCGGCCGGGACCGACGTCACCGTCACCGTCGTCTACGAGCGTCCCTACCTGACGGGGCTCTTCGGCGCCACGCTCGAGCTCACGGGGCTCGCGACGAGGCGGTGCCAGGGATGAGCGCGTCCGGGGTCTTCGCCCGGCTGCGTCGGGAGGAGCTCGGCGCGACGAGCGTCGTCGTCGTGCTGCTCATGACCGCGCTGCTCGTGTGCGCCGCCCTCGTCGTCGACGTCGGCGCGATGCAGGCGCGCAAGGCGCAGCTGCAGGATGCCGCGGACGCCGCCGCCCTCGCGATCGCGCAGGAGTGCTTCGAGCACGCCGGCACGTCGCCGCTCGGCTGCGCCTCCGCGGTGGTCTCGAGCGCCGCGGCGACCGCGGGCGACTTCGCGGTCGCCCACTTCCGCGACGGCGTGGCGGAGGTCACCGGCGTCGCGTTCCCGACTGCCGACACGGTGCGCGTGACGCTCGCGAGCACGGAGGACGGGTTCTTCGGCCGCCTCCTCGACGACGACGGCACCGAGCTGCACGCCGCCGCGACGGCCCGCTGGGAGCAGCCCGTCGTCGCCCTGCCGCTCGCGCTGGCGACGTGCAACTTCCCCGCGGCGGGGCAGGAGACGGTGCTGCAGGTCTCGCTCGCGGTCTCGAACCTCGGGCGCACCCTGCTCGGCGACAGCTGCGGCCTGCTCCACGCGAGGAACGTGCTCTCGGGCGCCGCCAACACGGTGGGCATCGTCTCCGGCGGCTGGATCACGAGCTCCGACCCGATCCTGGGGGCGACCGCGGGCAGCTGCGAGTACGACCCCAACCTGCTGACGACGGTCGCCTCGACGATCTCCAAGATCGCGCCCACCCGGTGCGCGAACGCCCTCCGCGGCTGGAACCCCAGCCCGTCCAACCCGCAGCGCGTCGTGCTGCCGGTGTTCGACAGCGGTCTCGAGCAGCTCGTCGTCGACGACGTGCTCGGGATCGGCACGATCGACGGCTACGCCGTCGTCGACGTGACCGGCTACTCGATGAGCGGCCTCCTGAACCTGAGCACCGTGCCCGGCAGCGACCCGTCGCTGTGCACGAGCCCCGACGGCGTGATCGCGCAGGATCTGCGCGACCTCCTGAACTCGCTCGGGCCGTTCGACGCCGTGCTCCGCGCCCTGCTCACGCTCGTGCTCAACGTCACGACCCCGGTCACGGGGTGTCAGGCGCTCGAGGGCACGTTCGTCGGCTTCGTCGACTCGCGCGAAGCCGCCCAGCTCCTCGTCGGCGTCCAACTCGTCGGCTAGCGGCACCACCCGAATTCCTGATCAGGGGAGAGAGAAGACATGAGAACTCGCATCATCGCCGTCGTCGTGGCGGCCGTCCTCGCGATCGCCGGGGCCGCGGCCCTCGTGTTCGCCGTGCAGGGGGCGTCGCAGAGCGCCGTCGCCGGAACCCGCACCGAGACGGTGCTCGTGGTCGTCGCGCCCATCCCGGCCGGGACACCCGCCGGGCAGGTGGGCGACCGGATCGAGGAGCGCGACATCCCGGCCGCCTACCTCGTGCCGGGTGCCGTCGGCGACCGCGGAGCGCTCGCGGGGCTCGTCTCGCTCGTCGCCCTCGAGCCCGGTGAGCAGATGATCGCCGCCCGCTGGGGCGCGCCCGAGGATCTCGCCGCCGTCGGCGGCCGGGTCGCCGCGCCGGAGGGGACCCAGGAGGTGTCGCTCGCGCTCGACCTCCAGCGCGTCGCCGGCGGGGCCATCCTGCCGGGCAGCGCGGTCGGGGTCTGGAGCAGCCGAGAGGGCGGCACGGAGCTCCTGCTCGACGGGGTGCTCGTCACCGCGCTGGCCTCGACGGTGTCGGCCGACGACCAGGGCACGAGCACCGACGGCGACGTGCTCGTCACCTTCGCGCTCACCGCCGACCAGGCCCGCGAGCTCGTCGAAGCCGCCGAGTACGGGCAGATCTGGCTGAGCCTGCAGGGGTCGCGATGAGCCGCGTCGTGCTCATCGGCGCCGACTCGCTGCTCGAGCACCAGGCGCGCGTGCTGCTCGGCGACGAGATCGTCACCCTCGCGCCGGCGTCGAGCGACGTGCTCGTGACGAGGATCCTCTGGCTCGAGCGCAGGCCCGAGCTGATCGTCTTCGGGCCGATGATGCCGACGCTGCTCTCGCTGAGCCTCGCCGACGCGCTGCGCGACCTCGCCGACGTGCTCGCCCTCGTGAGCGACGACCCGGAGATCGTCGTCGCGGCGAAGGCGGCGGGCATCACGGAGTTCCTCGATCACGACCCGGAGCTCGAGCATCTCGACGCCCTCTTCGACGCGGCGCGCGAGCGCGTCGCCCGGGTGCGGGGCATCGCCGACACGCGGCGGCCAGGCCAGGGCCGCACCCCGGGTCGCATCACGGTCGTGGCGAGCCCGAAGGGCGGGGTCGGCAAGACGACCGTCGCGGTGAACGTGGCCGTGGCGCTCGCCGAGGCGGAGCCGAGCGAGGTGGTGATCGTCGACCTCGATCTGCAGTTCGGCGACGTCGCCACGCAGCTCGGCATCTCGCCGCGTCACTCGACGGTCGACGCGATGAGCAAGGCGGCCGCGCGCGACGAGTTCGTGCTCGGCACCTTCCTGCACGAGCACTCCGACGGCTTCTTCGTGCTCCCCGCGCCGTCGGGTCCGGCCGCCTCCGACGGCGTCGACCCGAAGCGCGTCGGGCACCTCCTGCGGCAGCTCGCGGCGAGGTTCCGCCACGTCGTCGTCGACACGACCCCGGGACTCGGCGACCTCGCGCTCGCCGCGATCGAGCAGGCCTCGTCCCTCGTCGTCGTCGCCGGGCCCGATCTGACGAGCGTGCGCGGCGTGCGGTCGGCCCGCGAGGTGCTGCGCGAGCTGCAGCTGCTCCCCGTATCGGCGCCCGTCGTGCTCAACGGGCTCGAGCGCAGGACGGGCCTCGCGGCCGGCGAGGCCGCCGCGATCATCGGCGCCCCCCTCGACGTCGTCGTGCCCCGCAGCCGCGCCGTCCTGCGCGGCGGCAACACGGGGGTGCCCGTGGTGCTCGGCGCCCCGCGCGACCCCGCCGCCCGGGCGCTCCGCGCGCTCGCCCAGCACCTCGACGAACGTCACCAGGACACGAGACAGCGAGCCCGCCGCGAGTGGCGGGACGACGACCTGAGGAGGAAGGTCTCATGACCCTCTCGGAACGACTCGACGCCCACAGGTTCCGCCGCGCGGCGCAGCCCTACGTGCCGGCCGAGGTGGAGTTCGCGGAGACGATGGACGACGCGCACGCGCCGGCCGTGCCGCTCGCCCCGGGCACCGCGCTCGAGGAGCTCAAGGCCCTCGCGGTCGAGCAGCTCTACGAGCGGATGGGCAGCCGGCTCACCGACCCGTCCCTCAGCGAGGAGCAGCTGCTCGCCTCAGCCCGGCAGGAGCTCGCGATCATCATCGGCGAGCGAGGGGCGTCGCTCACCGAGGACGAGCGCCGCGACCTCATCGAGGACGTGGCGGACGACGCGCTCGGGCTCGGTCCGCTGCAGCGTCTGCTCGACGACCCCACGGTCACCGAGGTCATGGTCAACGGACCCGACCGCATCTACGTGGAGCGGCACGGGCGCCTGCAGCGCACCGGCCTCTCCTTCCGTTCCGAGGAGAGGCTGCGCCGCGTCATCGAGCGCATCGTCTCCCGAGTCGGGCGGCGCATCGACGAGTCCTCTCCCCTCGTCGATGCCCGCCTCCCCGAGGGATCGCGCGTCAACGCGATCATCCCGCCGCTGGCGGTGAACGGGTCGGCCCTGACCATCAGGAAGTTCGCGGCCGACCCGTTCCAGACCCGTGACCTCGTGGAGCTGGGCACCCTCAGCCCCGAGCTGGCGGAGGTGCTGCTCGCCTGCGTGCAGGGGCGGCTGAACATCGTCGTCTCGGGCGGCACGGGCACCGGCAAGACCACCCTGCTCAACGTGCTGTCGTCGTACATCCCGGCGGACGACCGCGTCGTCACGATCGAGGATGCCGTCGAGCTGCAGCTGCAGCAGGAGCACGTCGTGCGCCTCGAGTCCCGGCCGCCGAACATCGAGGGGCGCGGCGAGGTCACGATCCGCGACCTCGTGCGCAACGCGCTGCGCATGCGGCCCGACCGGATCGTCGTCGGCGAGTGCCGCGGCGGGGAGGCGCTCGACATGCTGCAGGCGATGAACACGGGCCACGACGGCTCGCTCTCGACGGTGCACGCGAACGCCCCCCGGGATGCCATCGCCCGCCTCGAGACCCTGACCCTCATGGCCGGCATGGATCTGCCGCTGCGCGCCGTGCGCGAGCAGATCGCCTCCGCGGTCGACCTCATCATCCACATCACCCGGCTGCGCGACGGCACCCGGCGCGTGACGCAGGTGACGGAGGTGGTCGGGATGGAGGGCGACACCGTGACGATGCAGGACGTCTTCGCGTTCGACTTCGCCGCGGGCGTCGACGACACGGGCCGGTTCCGCGGCACCGTGAAGCCGACGGGCCTGCGCCCGCGGTTCACCGAGCGCCTCGAGGAGCTCGGCATCCAGCTCGACCGGCGCGTCTTCGAACGCGAGGGCGGGTACTGAGATGACGCCGCTCCTCGCCGTGGGGCTCGCCGCCGTGTTCGCGGCGCTCGCGATCGGCGCCGCCGTCGTGCTCCTGCCGAGGAGCACGCCGTCGGCG
>JAEWKY010000326.1 GCA_023457615.1 Actinomycetes bacterium
GGGGGGGGCCCCCCGGCGGGGCCCGCCGCCCACGACGAGCAGGTCGACGTGCGTCGTCGCGCTCATCCGACCTTCGCCGTCGAGACGGCGCTCCGCTCACGGCGCCACGGCAGGGCGAGACGCTCGATCGCCAGGAGCACGACCGTGAGCAGCACGCCCATGGCCATCGTGACGAGCAGCCCGGCGTACATCTTCGGGGTGTTGAGGACCTCCCAGTAGTAGAAGGTCATGTACCCGATGCCGGACTTCGCCCGCAGGAACTCGATCGCGATGATCACGATGAGCGCCGAGCCGAGCGCGATCCGGAGGCCCGCGAAGATCATCGGCAGCGCGCCGGGCAGGATGATGTGCCAGAAGGCCTGCAGGCGGTTCGCCCCGTAGTTGCGGCCGACGTCGTGGTAGATCTTCTCGATCCCGCGAACCCCCGCCATCGTGTTGAACAGCACGAGGAAGAACACCGTGAGCGCCACGACCGCGTACTTCGGGCTCTCGCCGAAGGGGTCGCCGAAGATGAGCATGATCAGCGGGAAGATCGAGATCTTCGGCAGCACGTAGATCGCCGACACCGTGTTGTCGAGCATGATCCGGATGGTGCGGCTGGTGCCCATGAGCGCGCCGACGATGACGCCCGGAATCGCCCCGAGCACGAACCCGATCGCGACGCGGCTGATGGTCGCCGCGAGATGGCTGTTGTTCCAGGAGGTCGCGATCGCCTCGCCGAGTCCCACCTGACCCGCGAGCTGCGGGATCAGCCACGGCTCGCCGAGCAGCGTGTGGGTGTCGAAGGGCTCCGGAACCGTCGTGATCTGCGCGAGCGCGCCGAGCACGGTGGAGGGCGCCGGGAACCATCGGGTGTAGATGATGTCGGCGTTGGCCAGGACCTCCCAGGTGACGAGGAGGAAGGCGGGGAAGAGCAGCGACAGCGCGACCTCGTACGCGCGGGTCGCGCGGTGCGGGAGAGCGCGCTCGACCGCGCGAGCGAGGAAGGTCAGCAGCACGAGGTTCGCCACCGTGACCGGAAGCCACGCGGCCTGCCACGCACCGATCACCGTGACCACCCCGTTGATCACGACCAGCAGGCCGATGATCAGCGCGAGGGATCGAGCGGGCGACACGGACACCGGACGCAGGCGTGAGGCGAGGGCGCTCATGCCGCCGCCCCCCGGACCGCGTCGTTCTTGAGGTCGTGCCAGATCTGCAGGCTGAGCTCGCCGATCTCGGGACGCTTCATCATCTCGAGCGAGCGCGGGCGCTCGGCGGGCACCTCGTACACCGCCTTGATCGCCCCGGGATGCGCGCTCATGACCACGACGCGGTCGCTGAGGAACAGCGCCTCGTCGATCGAGTGGGTGATGTACACCACGGTCTTCCTCGTCTCGGCCCACAGTCGGGTGAGCTCCTCCTGCATGACGAGCCGGGTCTGCGCGTCGAGCGCCGCGAGCGGCTCGTCCATGAGGAGCACCTCGGGGTCGTTCGCGAGCGCGCGGATGATGCTCACGCGCTGCTTCATGCCCCCCGAGAGCTGGTGCGGGTAGGAGTTGGCGAACCGGGTGAGCCCGACCTTCTCGAGCCAGGTGTCGACGGTCGCGCGACGAGCGGCCTTGTCGACACCGCGCATCGTGAGCCCGAACTCGACGTTCCGGCGCACCGTCTTCCAGGGGAAGATGCCGTACTCCTGGAAGACCACCGCGTTCTCCGGGCGATCGTTCCCGTCGGAACGGGTGACCTCGATGCGCCCCGAGGTGGCGTCCTCCAGCCCGGCGAGAATCCGCAGCAACGTCGTCTTGCCGCATCCGGACGGGCCGACGATCGAGAGGAACTCGCCGTCGCGCACATCGAGGGTGAAGTCCTCGATGGCGACCACGGTGTCGTCGCCGCTCGGGAACTCCTTGCGGACCTGCGCGAGGTGGATCTTCGTGTCGGCGGCGGTCTTCTTCGCCGGGCTGGAGGCCATCGTGACTATCCCTTCAGGAGGTTGGCCGCGAAGTCGACGAACCGGGTGTCGATCACCGTGGTCACGTCGAACTCGTCCTGGTACTCGGTGCGGCCGTTGCCGCGGTGGACGGCCTCGGCGTCACGCACGCTGTCGATCGAGATCTCGAGCGCCGTGTCGTACCGCATCGGCACGCCGGACTTGATCGCCTCGGGCGTCGAGTCGACGTGGGCGAGGTACGCCTCGATGTTGGCGTCGGAGGCGTAGTCGTCGCCCTGCATGAGCGCGGCCGCCTCGGCGAGCGCGAGCACGAAGCGCTTCGCGACCTCGGGACGGTCGTTGATGAACGCGCCCGATCCGACGAAGCCCGTCACCATGAGCCCGGGCGAGACCTCCGAGACGTTCATGAGCTCGACCGCGATGCCGGCGTCGATCGCCTGCTGCGCGTAGGGCGAGCCCATCTGCGCCGCCGCGAGCGTGCCGGCTTCGAGCGCCGCCGGCATGTCGGGGTTCGGCACGTTCTGCAGCTCGACATCGCGGATGGTGAGGTCCGCGGTCTCGAGGAACTTCGACGTGATGTACTCGCCGCCGCTGCCGGGGCCGCCGGCGACGCCGACGACGCGGCCTTCGAGGTCGGCGATCTCGGTGACCTCGCCGCTGTCGTAGAGCGCCTTCGACACCACGATCATCGACGGGCTCGTGGGCTCGAGCGGCTCGGTGCCGGCGGGCGCGAAGATGCGGAAGTCGTCGCCGTTGTACCAGCCGTTGAAGGTCGAGGCGACGAAGGCGATCGCGCCGACGTCGACCGCACCCGAGCTGAGGAACGCGATCGCGTCGGTGCCGGACGAGACGCGCTCGAACTCGACGTCGATGCCGTACTTGTCGAAGAGACCCTCGGTGTCGGCGACGTACGACGTCGCGAAGTGCATGATCGGCACGTAGGCGATCTTGACCGTCTCACGCGGCTCGAGCGCTTCGACCGAGTCGCTGAGCTCGGTCGAGCCGCCGGGCTCTTCGCCGCCTCCGGCGTTCGGGGCGCAGGCGGCGAGCAGGAGCAGCGGAACGGCGAGGAGCGCGGTCCAACCTGCGCTCCGTCGGGTGGGGGACTTCATGGGGTATGCCTCCAGATGACGTCGTTGTCGTGACCCGCGGATCGCGGGCCAGTGGTTTCAGTATTCATTCAATCTAGCCGCGCGCAAGTCGCGAGATTTCAGTCGGTGTAACGATCAGGCGGGAATCCGCCCGGAAAATCGGGCGCCGAGAGCCCGTGGCTGCGGGCGCGGCTGCGTAAGTCGTGCTTCAACTATGCGGACGATCTAACGATCGGCGAGTCTCAGGACCCCGGGATCTCGATGTGCGCCTTGATCGTCGTCGGTCGGGGGTGGTGGGCGTCGTCGATGGCGTCGACGGCATCGATCAACGAGTACCGGTCGGTGACGAGCGGGGACAGATCGATGCCGGTGCGCGCGAGGAAGCGGATGGTGGCGGGCCAGACACCCGGCGACCCGATGACGCCGCGGATCTGCAGCTCCTTCGACTGGATGAGTCCGAGCTGGGCCGGAGCCGATCGTCCGACGTCGATGCCGACGTAGGTCACGCGTCCGCGGAATCCGGCGATCTCGAGTGCCCGTGCCATCACGGCGGGCTGTCCGCTCGCCTCGATGACGACGTCGGCACCTCGCCCGCCCGCGCGTCGCTCGAGCTCGGCGTCGAGATCGTCGGGGTGCACCGCGGCGACGGCGCCGAGGGAGAGCGCGACCTCCCGCCGGAACTCGGCGGGCTCCGCGACGACGGTGGCCGCGCCCAGAGCCGCCGCCGCCGCGGTCGCGGCGAGGCCGATGGGTCCGGCCCCCATCACGACGACCACGTCGCTCGCGTCGACGTTCCCCGCCGCCCGCAGCGCGTAGTACCCCACGCTGAAGGGCTCGACGAGCGCCCCGTTCGTGTACGACACCTCGTCGGGCAGCCGGTGCAGCCAGGACGCCTTGGCCACGAAGTACTCGGCGGCCGCACCGCTGATCGAGAACCCGAAGTGGTCGTCGCCGATGACGCACTCCCCCACGACACGGTCACCGGGTGAGAACGAGGTCACGTCGGCCCCGACCTCGACCACCTCACCCGACCACTCGTGGCCCGGGATGATCGGGTACGTGAACGGGATGATGTAGCGCCCCTCAAGCAGGTCGATGTCGGAGTGACAGACGCCGACCGACCGGGCCGCGACGAGCACCTCGTCGGGCCCGATGGTGGGCCGCGGCGCCTCGACGACGCGCGCGACCCCCTCCTCGATGAACGTGAGCGCGTGCATGGACATCTCCTTCGATCGCGGCTGTGTAGCCAGATTGAACATCCCGATGAGCCGTATTTGCGGCCTTGTTGGGCGGTTGCGTTCATATATAACGTACGAACGACGGCAGACGACGAGGAGTGTCCGAACGGAAATGACTGGCGAGCAGCGAGCAGGCGACGGGTCGGTCATCACCGTCGTGTTGACCGGCGCGGCCGACGAGACGGCGACCGACCTCCTCACGAAACGGATCTCCCACGTCATCGAGCGGCTCGTCGCCGCCGCCGCGGAGCAGGCCGGCGGCGTCGTGCTCAGCATCGAGGACCACTCGGATGGCGTGTCGCGCCGCGCGCTCCGGGAGGCCTTCGTGAGCGCCTGCCGCGCTCTCGTGCAGGGCTTCGTGCGCGAAGAGGGCTCCTCGATCCCCCCGGTCAACATCGTCGTGAGCGACGGCGCCGACCACGGGTCGCGCGACGACGCCCTCGACTATCTGCTGGGCGCCGACGGGGGCTTCGCCCGCGGCACGCTCCTCGATCTGCGGAGGACGAGATGAGAGTCGACGGGATGAGGATGCTCGTCACCGGAGCGGCCGGCGGGATCGGCGCCGCGATCGCCGACGGGTTCGTCGACGCCGGCCACGAAGCCTTTCGGCACGACCTCGTCGGAGGCGCCGGCATCGACGTCGTTGGCGACATCCTCGACCCGCGCACCCTCGAGGCCGTGGCCGCGTTCGTGGCGGATCGCTCGATCGACTGCGTCGTCGCCGCGCACGGCATCATCCGGTCGGGAGCGCTGCGGGAGACCGACGCGGCGACGGTCGATCTCGTGATGCGGGTCAACACCCTCGCCGTGATCGAGCTGCACGATGCGGTCGCGGGGAGCCTGAACGACCGGGAGGGCGCCTTCCTCGCGGTCTCGAGTCAGGCCGGCCTGCTCGGCGAGCCCCAGAACGGGATCTACTCCGCCTCGAAGGCCGCGCTCATCGGCTGGGCGCAGGCGATCGCGGCCGATCCCGCGACCCGGCATCGCCTGAGGGTGCTCTGTCCCGGCATGACCGAGACCCCGCTGCTCATCGCCGCGTTCCGGGGCGTGGGCGAGGCCACCGGGGTCGGCTACGACGCCGTCGTCGCCGAGCGGTTGGCGGGCGTTCCGGCCGGTCGGCTGGCCCGCCCCGCCGAGATCGCGCGAGGCGCCCGGTGGCTCGCGGAGTACCGCGGGTCGGCCTACCAGTTGCTGTCGGTGAACGGTGGAGAGGTGTTGGCGTGAGCGGGCGGCTCGCGGGGAAGACGGCGATCGTCACCGGCGCCGGAAACGGCATGGGCGAGGCGATCTCGCGTCGGTTCGCCGACGAGGGCGCGCGCGTGGCGCTCGTGGATCTCTCGCCGAGGGGCGACGAGGTGGCCGCCGACATCCGCGCCCGGGGCGGCGACGCCCGGTTCTGGACCATGGATGTCACCGACGAGGACGCGGTCTCGACGGTCTTCGCCGAGGTCTTCGAGGCGTTCGGCGCTCTGCACGTGCTCATCAACAACGCGGGGATCGCCGGTCCGACCGAGCCCACCGATCAGGTCTCCCTCGAGGACTGGGAGCTGGTGTTCCGGGTGAACGTGCGGGGACCGTTCCTCTGCACGAAGCACGCCATCCCCCTCATGCGTCGGACCCCGGGGCAGAAGAGCATCGTCAACATGTCGAGCATCTACGGCCTGGTCGGCAACGCCGACGTGCCGGTCTATCACTCGACGAAGGCCGCCGTGCGGATCATGAGCAAGACCGACGCCGTCACCTACGCGGCCGAGGGCATCCGGGTCAACGCCGTCATGCCGGGCACCATCATGACCCCGATGAACCTGGCCAAGGCCGAGCAGACACCCGGGTACCTCGAGCAGATGCGCGCACAGCATCCGCTCGGCGTCCTGGGCGAGCCCGACGACGTCGCGAACGCCATGCTCTACTTCGCCTCGGACGAGTCGAAGTTCGCCACCGGCAGCGAGCTCGTCGTCGACGGCGGCTACACCGCTCAGTAGCCCGTCCGCGTGGCCGGGGTTACCCTTCCGGCATGTGCCGCAACATCCGCGTCCTCCACAACTTCTCCCCGCCGACCACCGACGACGAGGTGCGCGAGGCCGCGCTCCAGTTCGTGCGCAAGGTGAGCGGATCGACCCACCCCTCCCGCGCGAACACCCCGGCCTTCGAGCAGGCGATCGACGAGATCGCGGAGGCCACCCGCCGGCTGCTCGACGGTCTCGTCACCGCCGCGCCGCCGAAGTCGCGGGAGGCGGAGGCGATCAAGGGCCGTGCGCGCCACGAGAAGCGGATGGAGCGCGAGGTGCGCCTCCGCACCGGAGCCGCGTGAGCCGCAGGGGCGCGGGGGCTCAGCCGAGGATGTCGGAGCAGAGCACCGAGCCGTCGGGATAGGTCATCGTGAGCTCGTACTCCTCCCCGATCGACAGCATCGCGATCTGACAGTCCGACCGCGCGTCGGTGCCCTCGATCGAGCCGCTCGGGAACGTGAACTCGACGGCCGTCTCGCTCGACAGCCGGAAGGTCGGCTCGGGGTCCTGCGAGTGCGCGAACTGCTCGGCGGCGGTGGCCAGCCAGCTGTCGGCGAAGTCGTCTCCGGCCGCCTCCCCGGCCCCGCCGGCCTGCTCGGCCTCCGTTCCCTGGGGGGCGCTGCCCGGGTCCGCGGCGCAGCCGGCCAGGAGCGCGACCGCGAGCGTCGCGAGGAGAATGGTGCGGGATCGAGTCATGCACCGATCCTCACGCGCCTCCGCCCGTCGATCCATGAGTAGGCATCACTCATGGAACGGGACCTCGCCACCCGAGAGCCTGATGCCATGACACGGACACCGCAGCTCTCCGCCGCCCTCGCCGCGACCGCCCTCTCCGTCACGCTCCTCGCGGGGTGCGCCCCGTCGCTCCCGCTCCCCGGGGGCGCGGGGGATCTCGAGGAGGCCATCGAGCAGGAGACCGGCGGCCAGGTCGACCTCGGCGACGCCGCGTCGGTGCCGGCCGACTGGCCCGCCGAACTGCCTCGTCCCGAGGGTCGCCTCATCACGGCGGTCTCCGTGGACGGCGGTCACACGCTCATCTACACGATCGCCGACGAGAGCGTCGGCGAACGGCTCGTGGCGGAGGTGGTCGCGCTCGGGTTCGAGGAGATCGGATCGAGCGACCTGGGCGACCTCGTGTCGCACGTGCTGGAACGGGACGGCTGGACCGTGACGATCGGCTGGGTGCTCACCGACGAGATCGCGCTGACCTACGCCTCGAGCGCGCACTGACGTCAGCGACGCACCCAGGCGACCGTGAGCGACCCCGAGGCCTCGCTCACGGTCGTCGTCATCCCGTCTCCCGTGCACGCGACGACCATCGTCCCCGACCAGGGACCGGCGGCCGTCTCCGACTGATCGAACACCTGCTCGCCGCCGGCGCCGCTGAGCGTGACGACCGACGCCAACCCCGTCGCGTCGTCGGCCACGAGCGCGTACGTGGAGTCCGATCCGCTCCACGATCCGCTCTCGGTGCCGTCGTGGCGCACCGTCTGCACGAACTCGACGCCCTCGGCGATGCCGGTGACGACGTACTGCGAGGCGTCGGCCACGAGCACGTACCCGCCCGCCTCGTCCCAGTCGAGGGCGAGCGATCCGGTGACCTCGACCTCGGCAGCGGGCGCGCTCGCGGCCCACAGCGCCGTGAG
>JAEWKY010000327.1 GCA_023457615.1 Actinomycetes bacterium
GACGAGGAACGCGCCGCGGCCCACGGCTCGCGCGAGGATCGGGACGACCAGTGCGGCGAGCGCGAAGACGAGGAGGATGACGGACATGTCGCTCCTCCCAGCGTGGATCGCGGCGGCTCGCGGCGCGCGGCTCTCGGGGGCCGTGGTCGTGGTCGTCGGGGCCGCTCACGCGACTCCTGGAATCACCTCATTCTAGGTGCCGCACCTGTGCCCGCGCCGGACCCGGGTTGAGAAGCGCGGAAGGCGGCGAGCGCGGTGAGGACATCCGCGATCTCGTCGGGACCGCCGACGCGGAAGGCGGCCTCGGTCTCGCCCGAGCCGCTCTTGACCCCCACGTCGTGCGGCAGGAGGGCGGCGAAGGCATCCTCGTCGGTGACGTCGTCGCCCGCGTAGAAGACGGCATCCGCCGCGGTGTAGCGCCGCAGGTGCTCGACGGCCTCGCCCTTCGTCGTCGAGCGCACCGCGAACTCGAGCACGTTCTTGCCCTTGCGCACCGTGAGGTTCTCGATCTCGGCCTGCGCCTCGGAGAGCGCGACGAGGTGCGCGAGGCGCGAGTTCTCCTCGGTGGCGAGGCGGGTGTGCAGCGCGAAGCCCGCGGGCTTCGTCTCGAGCCAGACCTGATCGAACTCGTCGGCGACCTCGCCGAGCACCTCGTGCAGCACCTCGACCTGCTCGATCTCGGCGGTGTCGAGCGAGATGCGGTCGTCGGGGTCGTCGAGGCGCAGCTCGATCCCGTGCGAGCCGACGAGCAGCACGGAGTCGGGGAGGTCGGCCACCTCGATGAGCGAGCGCAGCGCGCGACCCGAGACGAGCGCGACGCGGGTGTTCGGCATCCCGAGCAGGGCGAGCACGGCCTCGCGCGCCTCGGGGAGGGCCCGGGCGTGCTCGGGCGAGTCCACCTCCGGGGCGAGCGTGCCGTCGAAGTCGAGGGCGACGAGCAGTCGCTTCACGCCCGCGAGCGTCCGCAGGGCGTCGAGCAGCGCCTCCGGCACCGGGGCCGTCGGCACGGCGTGGCGCGCGGCGTTCACGCGCGCGGCGGACGATCGACCGTCCACTCCAGGTCGCCGAGCGGGTTGAGGTCGATGCCCTCGAGACGTCCGTCGCGCGTGTCGGCGAGCGTGCGCAGGAAGCTGCGCGACCAGTGGCCGACGTCGTTCTCCCGCACCCGCTTGCGCAGCGCCCGCATCCGCTTGCGCCGTTCGGAACGCGTCATCTCGACCGCCTGCATGACGGCATCCTTCAGCCCGTCGATGTCGTGCGGGTTGATGCGCAGTGACGTCTTGAGCTCGTCGGCGGCTCCGGCGAACTCGGAGAGCACGAGCACGCCGTCCTCGTCGTATCGGGCGGCGACGTACTCCTTCGCGACGAGGTTCATGCCGTCGCGCAGCGCGGTCACGAGCATGACGTCGGCGGCGAGGTAGAGGGCCGCCATCTCCTCGCGCGGGAAGCCGTGATGCAGGTAGTTGACCGCCTGGTGGCCGATCGTGCCGAAGTCGCCGTTGATGCGGCCGACCGTGAGCTCGATCTCGTCGCGCAGGTGACGGTAGGACTCGACGCGCTCGCGGCTCGGGCTCGCGACCTGCACGAGGGTGACGTCCTCGACGCGCAGCCTGCCGTCCTCCAGCAGCTCGCCGAAGGCCTTGAGCCGGTGCGCGATGCCCTTCGTGTAGTCGAGCCTGTCGACGCCGAGGATGACGGTCTGCGGATCGCCGAGGTCGGCCCGGATCTGCCGGGCGCGCTCCTGCACCTCCGGCGAGCGCGCGAGCCTCTCGAACCCCTCGACGTCGATCGAGATCGGGAACGCGCGGGCGATGACCTCGCGCGCGGGGGCGTCGCCCACCGCGGGCACCTCGATGAGCGGGCTCTTCGTGGTGTACCCGAGCAGCCGTCGCACCGCGCGGGAGAAGTTGCCGGCATCCGACACCCGCTGGAAGCCGATCACGTCGGCGCCGAGAAGTCCCTCGACGATCTGCGTGCGCCACGGCAGCTGCGAGTAGAGCCCGTAGGCGGGGAACGGGATGTGGTTGAAGAACCCGATGAGCAGGTCGGGCCGCGCCTCGCGCAGCATGCGGGGCACGAGCTGCAGCTGGTAGTCCTGCACCCACACCGTGGCGCCCTCCGACGCGAGACCGGCTACCGTCTCCGCGAACCGCTGGTTCACGGCCACGTAGGCGTCCCACCAGTCGCGGTGGTACGTCGCCGGCACGATGACGTCGTGGTACAGCGGCCAGATGGTGTCGTTGCTGAAGCCCTCGTAGTACTCCTCGACCTCTTGGGCCGAGAGGGCGAGGGGCACGATCCGGATGCCCTCGTGCGTGAACGGGCGCACCTTCTCGTCGGGCTTGCCGATCCAGCCCACCCACGCGCCGTCGGCCTGGCGCATGACGGGCTCGAGCGCCGTGACCAGACCGCCCGGCGACTGCTTCCAGGATGCGGTGCCGTCATCGGAGACGACGCGGTCGACGGGGAGGCGGTTGGACACGACGACGAAGGCGTACTTCTCGTCGGTCACCCTTCGACGGTAGCAGCGCCGCCCGCGCGGCCCCTCGGCTGGCGGGAGGGCTCCGAATCCGCTAAGAACGGTCGTTCGCGGTTTCGTCACACGCGCGACACACGCCCGGGTTAGGTTGGGAGCCTCATGATCGCGATCGGTATGAGCACGTCGTGCAACTTCCCCATGGGGGTCGAGCAGTCGTTCCGCCTCGCACGGCTGGCCGGCTACGACGGCGTCGAGGTGATGATCACGACCGATCCCGTGACCCGGGATGCGGCCGCCCTGAATGCGCTCAGCGCCCGCTACTCGATGCCGATCCTCTCGGTGCACGCCCCGTCGCTGTTCCTCACCCAGTTCGTCTGGGGCCGGGATGCGCAGGTGAAGCTCGAGAAGTCGGCGCAGCTCGCGCACGACGTGGGCGCGTCGGCGGTCGTCGTGCATCCGCCGTTCCGGTGGGAGGCGAACTACGCGAGGAACTTCGAGCGCATCGTGCGCCAGACCGCGCAGAACTCCGGCGTCGAGATCTGCGTCGAGAACATGTTCCCGTGGAAGGTCGGCCACAAGAACCTCAAGGCGTACGCGCCGAGCCCCGACCCGCTCGACCTCGACGTCGACGCGATGACGCTCGACTTCTCGCACGCCTCGCTCACGGGTCGCGACTCGCTCGAGTACGCGATGGCGATGGGCGAGAAGCTGCGCCACATCCACCTGTGCGACGGCAAGAGAAGCGTGCACGACGGCAACCTCAAGGACGAGCACCTGCTACCCGGCCGCGGCACGGAGCCGGTCGCCGAGGTGCTGCAGCTGCTCGCCGAGAACGACTTCACGGGTCACGTCGTCGCGGAGGTCGGGCTGCACCACGTGCGCAACCCGCGCGTGCGGCTCGAGATGCTCGTCGAGACGGTGGCCTTCGCCAAGAAGCACCTCGGCCAGGAGCACGCGACGCGCGAGCCGATCACGGTCGGCGCGGCGATCAACCGCAAGTCGGTGCGGCAGGCGAAGAAGGCGTCCCGCACCTCGGACTGAGCGTCAACCCTGTTTTTCGGCGACGTCGCGCGGGTAGCGTGGTTCTCGTGCGCAAGTTCATCTTCAACTTCAGCGTGCTGAGCGCGCTCTTCGGCGCGGTCGGCCTGGCGAAGACCACGAGCTCGGGTCCGCGCGACTGGAAGCTGCTCCTGATGTGGATCTCGTGGGGCATCAACGTGGCGATCGCGGTCGGCACCGTCGCCGAGCAGGCGAAGAACAACGAACTGGAGGAATGGTGATGGACTACCCCGACGTGAACCCCCTCGTGCCCGGACCCGGCTTCGGGTTCCACTGGTTCTGGGGCATCGGCTCCTTCCTCTTCGGGCTCGTGCTCTTCGCGGCGGTCGTCGCGCTCGTCGTGCTCCTCGTGCGCTACCTGCTCGTGGCGACCAAGGCGCACCAGCACTACCTCGACACCCACCCGTCGTCGACGCCGTCGACCCCGCCCCCGGCCACGCCCGCCGCAGCGGCGCCGGTCGCCGACCCGACGCCGCCGAACGTGCCGGCGGGCACCAAGC
>JAEWKY010000328.1 GCA_023457615.1 Actinomycetes bacterium
CGCTTCGCCGACGCGAGCCCGTTCGCGACGACCCCGCCGACGAGGTCGAAGGCGAGCACGGCCGCGACGGCGTACTGCCAGAGCGCCCAGGCCTGGGGGTCGGTCACGGCGACGAACCCGCCGACGAGCACGGCGCCGGCGAGACCGGCGAGCCGGGCGAGGTTCTTCTCGGCGAGGCTCGCGCCCGTGCCGTAGATCGGGTCGGGGCGGAGGGGGAGGGCGGTCATGAGGCGAAGTTATACGACCGTACAACTCTCCGCGTGGGCCAATCCGCGCGGCGCGGCCTCACCGTCCTCCCGGTGCGGCGCCCGGGCCCGCGCGTTACGGTATCGAAGACGCAGTTGCGCTTTCGAAAGGAGCCGGGTGGACGAGCTCGCCGCCTCCCGCCGCGCGCGCCTCGAGGACCTCGTGGCCGCCGACGGCTTCCTGCGGGTGTCCGAGGCCGCGGCGACCCTCGGCGTGAGCGAGGTGACGATCCGCGCCGACCTCCAGGCCCTCGACGCGGCGGGCCGCGTGCGCCGCGTGCACGGCGGCGCGATGGCGCTCCGCAGCGAGCAGCGCGAGGCCAGCGTCGAAGCCACGTCCCGCCGCGAGGCGGAGCAGAAGCAGGCGATCGGCCGGGCGGCCGCCGCGCTCGTCGAGAACGGCAGCAGCATCCTGCTCGACGTCGGCTCGACCGTGCACGCCGTCGCCCGCGCCCTCGTCGCCCGCACGGACCTCACCGACCTCGTGGTCGTCACCAACGGGCTCGGGATCGCGCTCGCGCTCGAGCCCGCGATCCCGCGCTTCACGGTCGTCGTCACGGGAGGCACCCTGCGCCCGCTCCAGCACTCCCTCGTCGACCCGGTCGCGTCGACCACGCTCGCCGACCTGCACGTGGACGTCGCGATCCTCGGCTGCAACGGCATCGACCGCCGGGGCGCCGTGACGAACGTCAACCTGCCGGAGGCCGAGGTGAAGCGGGCGATGCTGCGCAGTGCGACGTCGGCGGTGCTCGTGGCCGAGGGCTCGAAGGTGGGTCAGCGCCACCTCGGGAGGATCGGCGAGCTCGCCGACTTCGCGACCGTCGTCACGTCGTCGCGCGGGGCCGAGCTGCTCGCCGCGATCCCGGGCGAGCGCACGACCCGGGTGGTCGCGGTCGGCTAGCCCGTGACGTCGAGCAGGATCGGGACGAGCACGAGCCGGATGAGCTGCACGACGATCGCGAGCGCGGCGACGGCCGCCAGCGCGAGCACGAGCGTGCGCGGCCGCTGGAACGGCAGCGCCGCGACCGCGAGCAACCCGGCGAAGACGAGAAGCATCTCGACGCTCGGACCCTGCCAGCCGGATCCCGCCGACGCCACGACGAACGCCGACTGCAGGAGCACCGCGGCCCCCGCGGCCACCAGGGCCACCCGGGGGAACGCGAGGACGGCGGCCGCCACCGCTGCGAGACCCAGGGCGAGCGAGACGATCGACGGGTTCGAGAACCCGAGCAGCCCGCCGGGCCCCGTGAAGCCGGGTGACCACGAGATGCCGGCCGCGTAGACGACGGCGAAGCCGAGGAACGCGACGCCGGCCAGCGCGCTGACGAGGCGACTGCGCCCCGCCTGCCGCGCCGACATCCCGGCGCTCGCGAGCGCGACGCGATCGGCGAACCGGAGCCGGTCGGACCCGGTCGCCTCCGCCTGGTCGAGCAGCGACCCGCGGATCGCCGGCCCGTTCGCGTCGCGCCACTCCTTCGGATACCAGCGCAGCCAGGCGTCGATCTGGCGTTCGAGCCGCGAGCCGCTCACGCGAGCACCACCCGCTGAGCGCGCGGAGCGGCGAGGGATGCCCGGGCCGCCGCGGCGCTCGCGGCGAGACGCTCCGCCTCGATCCCGAGTCGTGCGACCCCCTCGTCGGTGATGCGGAAGTACCGCCGCACCCGCCCGTCGTGGATCTCGTCGCCGTCGGCCGCGATGAGCCCGTCGGCGACGAGGCGGTCGAGGGTCGCGTAGAGCGTCGCGACCCGGAGGTCGACGCGGCCGTCGGAGAGCTGCCGCGCGTCGTCGAGGACGCCGTAGCCGTGGCGGCGCCCGCGGGCGAGCACCGTGAGGATCCAGAACGCGGGTTCGCGCAGCTCAGTCGTGGTCATAACAGGAATATATCGATAGTGGATATATCCCGCAAGCTAGAGCCTCAGCGCCGGTGCCACGCGGGTTCGTCGGGCGGCGGCACGGTCAGGCCGCAGCCGCCGAGCGGGGCGCCGTCGGCCCACGCCCGCAGCACCGCGATCGACGCCTCGTCGAGCCCGACATCGGGGTCGGGCGAGAGCGAGCCGAGACGCGGGCCGGCCCGCTTCAGCCGGTGCTCGAGGCCGTCGGCGAGGCGACGGGACGACACGTCGAGGGCGGGGTCGACGACGACGAGCTCCCCGTCCTCCGGCAGTCGGCGCGTCCACTCGACGACGCCCGCACCTTCCAGTGCTCCCAGTACGGCGTGGTGAGGATGCCGATCCCATCCTGGTTCGGAGCGACCGGCAGCTCGTCGGCGGAGGGCAGCCGCACGACGTCTCCGAGCCCGAGCTCGTCGGCGAGCGCCCGCAGCCGATCGGGGGTCGCGAGCCAGCGGGAGTTCCAGACGAGCTCGACCCCGGCATCCCTCAGCTCACGAAGCCCCCGGAGCACCGGGGGGTGCGCGAACAGCGTCGCGGGGCGGTCGAGCGGCCCGACGGCGGTGACGGTGCGCGCGCCGGGCGGGACGGGCAGGTCCTCGTAGGGCTCGCCGCCCTGCCACGCCGCGTTCGACCGCGCGACCGAGTGGATGTCGACCGCCGCCCCGCCCTCGAGCTCGAGCCAGAGGAGGCGCCGGGTCATCCGCGCTGCAGTTCGTCGAGGCGACCGTGGAAGCGTTCCGGGGTGATGGCCCGCACCGCCGGGTAGCCCATGGAGACGACGTAGTACGTCGCGGAGCGGAGCGCGTCGCGGGCCGCCCACCAGGCGGGGCCGTCGTCGTCGAGGGCCGGCCCGAAACCGATCCCGATGCTCACGGCGCCGAGTTCGCGGGTCTGGTCCACGAGGAGCCTCGCCGCGGCAGCGGCCGCCTCGAGGTCGGCGAACACGATGCGCGTCTCCCCCCTCGGCGTCGGCCACGGCTTGGCGGGCGGCGGGACGTACTCGGGCACCTGCACGAGCGCACGCTCGGCGACCGCGGCCTCCACGAGCCGGACGTCCCAGTTCCCGCGATCGAGCGGGACGTGGAGGATCAGCGCCCAGATCAGGGGAGCGGTCGCGTAGCGGTCGTCGAGATCGGTCCAGAGGGCGCGCGCCCAGGCGAGGGTCTCCTCGCGCAGGGCATCGCTCACCCCGCCACGCTAACGCCCGGGACGGGAAAGGCCCCGGCGAACCGGGGCCTTCGAGGTGGTGGTGCGCGAGGGGGGACTTGAACCCCCACACCCTTACGAGTACTGGCACCTGAAGCCAGCGCGTCTGCCATTCCGCCACTCGCGCGCGACCGCAACGGTATCACGGGCGCGCTCACATCGGCTTCCCGGGGCGGCCCGACTAACATCGATCTGACCGCCACGGCCCCCACGAGGGTGCCGTCCAGCTTCCGAAGGGGCCGCGTGGGGATCCTCGACAGCTTCGAGAAGGGACTCGAGCGCGTCGTCAACGGCGCGTTCGCGAGGGCCTTCAAGAGCGGTCTGCAGCCTCTCGAGGTGGCGGCGGCCCTCCGCCGCGAGCTCGACACGAAGGCGGCCGTCGTCGCGCGCGACCGCATCCTCGTGCCGAATCGCTTCGCGGTGCGGCTCAGCCGGGCCGACCACGCGCGCATGACCGAGCTCGGGCCCGCGCTCCTCGACGAGCTGACCGAGCTCGTGCAGCGGCACGCGAAGGCCCAGAGCTACGCCTTCGCGGGAGGCATCTCGATCAAGCTCCAGCTCGACCCGGCCGTCGCCGAGGGCACGGTGCGCGTGGAGTCGCAGAACGTGAAGGGCGAGGTCGCCTGGAACCCCGTGCTCGACATCGGCGGCAAGCGCCATCCGCTCACCAAGTCGCGCACCGTCATCGGCCGGGGGTCGGATGCCGACATCACGGTCGACGACTCCGGCACCTCGCGGCAGCACATCGAGATCCTGTGGGACGGCACGCGCGGCCAGGTCAACGACCTCGGCTCCACCAACGGGTCCAAGCTCAACGGTCAGCCGCTCACGAAGGCCCCGCTGCCCGCCGACTCGGTGATCGAGATCGGCCGGACGCGTATCGTCTTCCGGGTGCTCGCCCAGGCCGCCGACGTCGACCAGTTCGCGGATCTCCGGTAGGCCCGCGATGAGCGAACTGACCCTCCTCGTGCTGCAGCTGGCCTTCCTGCTGCTGCTCTGGGGCTTCGTCTTCTTCGTCATCTACTCGCTGCGCTCCGACCTCTTCGGTCAGCGCGCCCGGCGCCTCCCCGCCTCCGCGCCGCAGGAGACGGCGCCCGCCCCGGCCGCGCCCGCCCGACCGGCGCC
>JAEWKY010000329.1 GCA_023457615.1 Actinomycetes bacterium
GGGCGCGTTCGGCACGGAGTGCGCGCGACACGGCGGGAAGGGGAGGGATTCTCAGAGTAATCCTCCGACTCGCGTCACGATCGCCCCCCGACAGCCGTGTCACTTCGTGGGGGCCATTGCGGGTCCCCGCACATCCGAGGGGGATTCATCACCATGCATCGTCGTGCCCGCAGTACTCCGACCGCGCGTCCCGGCATCCGCCGGTCCGTCCGACGCGGTCTCGCCATCCTGACCTCCGCCGTGCTCGGGCTGGGGCTCGCGCTCGCCGGCGCGACCGCCGCGCAGGCCGTCGCCGTCGGCCTCAGCATCCAGGCCACGAGTCCCACGACCCAGCAGTCGGGCGCGACGTTCACCTACCAGATCAACCTCGCGTGCGCCGGGACCAACGCCCCGACGTGCGACGACGCCGTGCTGACCGTGCCGCTGGACTCCGTCGCCGACATGACGGGATGGGGCCTCGACGTCTCGGGCGGTCCGGCCGGCTTCATCCAGTCGTGGACGGTCGACGTCGCGACCCGCTCAATCGTCGTGACGCTCGCCGACTCGATCCCGGCGGGCAGCTCGCAGAGCATCATCCTCGCGGTGACGCCGCCCAACCTCGAGACGCCGCACGGCACGACGTGGAGCCTCCTCCCGTCGGTCGCGAGCACCGATCCCGACATGACCGGGTCGACCGCTCCGGCCGCGGCCGTCGGCACGGCGACCGCCACCGTGCCGCTCACCGTGGGCAAGACGAGCGACCGCACCTTCTACGAGGAGGGCGAGACGATCACGTACACGCTGCGCGCGACCTGCCCCGCGAGCAAGCCCGTGGGATCGGTGTACGCCGAGACCCTCACGGTCTCCGACGTGCTCCCGGCGGGCCTCACGTTCGTCTCCGCCTCGCCGGCGCCGACCTCGACCGACCCCGTCACGGGCGCGCTCGAGTGGGTGTATCCGGACGCCGCGAGCGTGCCCGTCGCGTGCGGCGGCACCGCCCCGTCGGCCGCCGCCGACACCATCACGGTCGTCGCCCAGGTCGGCACGGTCGGCGGCGCCGGATCCGACTTCGGCCCCTACGAGAACGTGCCCAACACGGTGACCGCGACGGCCACCCCGCGCGGCAGCGGCGATCCGGCGACCGCGACCGGGACGCGCACCGTCGTGGTGCTCGCCGTCGGCGACCCCGAGGTGCCCGGCACCCACTCGCTCGGCAAGTCGTCCTCCGGTCCGCTCAACCGCGCCACGACCGGCAATCCCGACCGGCGCGCGACCTACCCGGGACGCTGGCTGCCGAACGGCGACAACAGCGGCCGCCCCGCCTCCGTGCTCGACGCCGCCCCGGCGACCTACTCGATCAGCCCGCGCATCCAGTACGAGTCGTTCCAGTACGAGCTCCACGACAAGATGCCCTGCCTCACCGACCTCTCGCCGAGCGGCGTGTACACGCAGAGCGCGGGCGTCTGCGCCGCGCCGGCGTTCCACCTCCTCGGCGTGCGGCTCGAGTTCTCCGGCGCCGCGCCCGCGGCCGGCTACGCGCCCCGCTACGTCGACATCGCCGGGCTCGAGCACGACCTCGAGTTCGAGACCTCCGGCAGCGGATGGGCGGGCTGGGTCGTGCCGGCGGCCGACCTCACGCGCGTGGCCGAGCTCGTGATCCCCCGGGATGCGAGCCAGGAGCTGCGGCGCGCCGACGACGTGCGCGTCTACGGCTACGCCGATCCGTCGACGCAGGACGGTCAGACCCTGCAGAACCGCGCCACCATCGAGTGGTTCCTGCGCGCCGACGCCACGGTGGTCGCCTCCGTCACCTCGGGGCCGGCCGACGTCTTCATCCTCGACGCCCCGCAGATCGGCATCGCCAAGACGATGTCGGATGTGGGCGCCGCGACCGGCACGCAGGCGCGCGTGCAGCTCACCGCGACCCTGCTGAGCCCCGGAGTGCCCTCGGCGGACCTCGTCGTGACCGACCTGCAGCCGGTCGCGACGGAGCTCGCGCCCGATCCCGCGACGGTCACGGCCCAGCTCGCACGGCCGGGCGGCGCCACGCTCGCGCTCACGGCGGCGGAGCTCGAGGTCGAGCTGGTCGAGGACTTCGCCCCCGGGCGCGACCTCGTGCGCGTCACGCTGCCCGTCGGCGAGCTGCCGGCCGAGGCGGGTCGCTACACGCTGACCCTCTCGCCGCTCGTCGTCGACAAGCCCGCCGATCCGGGGGTCTACACGAACACGGCGCGCGCGTTCTACGACGACGTCGACCTGCTGCCCTCGTGCGCGCAGGGCGACTACGCGACGACCGACGACGACGCGGTGCGGCCCGACCCGGCCGACGTGCCGGCGAACTGCGCGGCGAGCGCGGTCTTCCGCACCGTCACCTCCACCTCGGGCCAGTTCCTCCTGGAGAAGACCGTGCAGGGCGACTACGACACGAGCCCGCAGACCTTCCCGGCCGTGGGCCACGTGAAGCTCACGGACGGGCTGGCGGACTACGCGATCACCTGGACGAACACGGGCGCGCCGTCGCTCGACGACGTCGTGCTCTACGACGTCTTCCCGCACGTCGGCGACACCGGGGTGAGCGGCGCGCAGGCGACCGAGCCGCGCGACAGCGAGTTCCGGCCCGCGCTCGCGTCGGTCGGCGCCGCGCCGGCGGGGGTGACGATCTCGTACTCCGCCTCCGCCGACGCCTGCCGGCCGGAGGTCCACCCCGCGCAGGGGCCGTGCGTGAACGACTGGACCGCCGACCCCGCCGTGCTCGGGGGCCTCGACGCCGTGCTCGCCGTGCGTCTCGTCGCCTCGGGCGAGTACGCGACGGGCGAGGGGTTCACCCTCGGCTACCGCATGAGCGTCCCGACGGTCTCGAAGGACCTCGTCGCGTGGAACAGCGTCGCCGCGGTGGCGCAGACCACGGCCGGCGTCGCCCTGCTGCCGACCGAGTCGCCCAAGGTGGGCATCACGGCCTCGGACGACAGGTTCACCCTCGAGAAGGCGGTCGACGCGGCGACGGCCGAGCCGGGCGACACGCTCGCCTACACCGTGACGGTCGGCAACACCGGCACGCGGGACAGCGTGCCGACGACCGTGCGCGACGAGCTGCCGGCGGGCCTCACGTTCGTCGCGGCGAGCGCCGGCGGCGCCTACGACGCGGCGACGCGGTCGGTGACGTGGACCGTCCCCGCCCTCCCGCGCGGCGACACCGTCGAGTTCGAGGTGACGGCGACCGTCGACGAGGAGCAGGCCGTCGCCGAGCTCGTCAACGCCGCCCTCCTCGTCAACCCGGCCGGATACTCGCCGCCCGTCGTCGTCGAGCCGTGCGCGGCCGACCCGGTGGCCTCGTGCGCCCGCACGACGGTGCCGGTGACGCCGACCGACCCCGGGGTGTCGGAGCCGGCTCCCGGG
>JAEWKY010000330.1 GCA_023457615.1 Actinomycetes bacterium
GTCGCCGCGGGCCCCGCGCACGTCGTCGAGCCGCCGCTCGGTGACCCCGAGCTCGCGGTGCAGCGCCGCCCGCCGCGCGGCGATCCAGTCGAGCGGGCCGCTCATGGCCCGACCACCAGCGTCTCGACCGGCCCGATCCCGCCGTCGGCGAGGGTCAGCCGCATCACGGTCGCGTGCGGCTGACGGCGCCGGTCGGTCGGCGATCCGGGGTTGAGCAGCCGCAGCCCTCCCGCCGACTCCGAGTCCCACGGGATGTGCGAGTGCCCGAAGACGAGCAGGTCGGTGTCGGGGAAGGCGGTCTCCGCCCGCCGCTCCCGACCGTCCTTGCCGCCGGTCTCGTGCACGACCGCGAGCCGCACGCCCTCGATCGTCGCGCGCGCGACCTCCGGCAGCCGCTCCCGCAGCTCGCCGTGGTCGTTGTTGCCGAACACCCCGACGAGGCGCGCCGCCCGCTGCTCGAGGCGGTCGAGCATCCCGGCGCTCGTCCAGTCGCCGGCGTGCACGACGACGTCGGCGGCCTCGACCTCGGCCCAGACCGCGGCGGGGAGGTCGCGCGCCCGCGCCGGCACGTGCGTGTCGCTCAGCAGGAGCAGTCGCGTGGCCATCGGGCCAGTCTGCCCGCGCCGGATGACAGGATCATGGGATGCGCCGCATGCCGTGGGCCTCGGGGTCGTGGACCCGGCCGCCCGTGTCCGTGGTCGAGCGGGACGACGACCTGGTGGCGACCGCGGCCGAGGGCTCGGACGCGTGGCGCGTCACCTCCTACGGCTTCGTGCACGACGACGAGCACGCGCTGCTCGCGCCGCTGCCCTCCGAGGCCGCCCTCGAGGTGACCTTCACGGCCGACCTCGCCGCGCAGTTCGACCAGGCGGGCCTCTTCCTGCGGGTCTCCGACGAGCACTGGATCAAGGCGGGCCTCGAGTTCGCCGACGGCGTCGTGCAGCTCGGCGTGGTCGCGACCCGCGGCGTCTCCGACTGGTCGGCGGCGCCCGTGCCGGACTGGGCGGGGGAGCGCGTGACGATCCGCGCGAGCCGGTCGGGGGATGCCGTCACCGTCCGCGCCCGCACCGCCGGGGGTCCGTGGCGGTTCGTGCGGCTCGTGCCCCTCGATCCCGCGGTCGAGGTCGCAGCCGGTCCCTACCTGTGCGCGCCGACGCGGGCCGGGCTGGCGGTGCGGTTCCACGCCTGGGTCGTGACCGAGCCGGACGCCGCGCTGCACTGAGCGTCGTCGCGGGACGTCAGTCGGCGGGTGCGGCCACCGACTCGCGTTCGACCACCGGCATCTCGATGAGCGTGTGACCGCCCTGGGCGCCCGCGAGCAGCAGCTCGATCGCGCGGCGCCCCATCTCCTCGTGCGGCAGCGCCACGGTCGTCAGTCCGGGCCGGAGGTAGCTCGCGACCTCGTCGTTGTCGAAGGACACGATCGAGAGGTCGCGGGGGATGCTGAGGCCGAGCTCGGCGGCCGCCTGGTAGGCCCCGAACGCGAGCCGGTCGTTCATGCAGACGAGCGCGCGCACTCCCGGGTCGGCGCGCAGGACGCGCAGGGTCGCCGCGTAGCCCTCCTCGGGCTCCCACAGCCAGATCGACTCCTCGGCCGTGAAGACGAGGCCGCGCTCGGACATCGCCGCGCGGATGCCCTCGACGCGCCGCGAGACGGTCTCCGACCGGAAGACGTCGCGCTCGGCCTCGTCGCTCTGGCCGATGAGGGCGATGCCGTGGTCGTGGCCGGCCGCCGTCAGCACCTCGACGGCCGCGCGCCCGCCGCGCGCCTCGTCGGGCAGCACCGCAGTGGCGTAGCGGGGGTTGGTCGCGTTGAGCATGACGGCGTGGATGCTGTCCGGCAGCTCGGGCACGAACAGCTCACGGGCGCGCATCGTGGCGAAGATGATGCCGTCGACCTGCCGGTCGAGGAGCGCGGCGATCGCGTCGGCCTCCCGTCGCGGCTCACCCCCCGTCTCGGCCACGAGCACGACGTGCCCGGCCTTCTCGGCGGCGCCGAGGGCGCCCTTGATGAGCCCGCTCGCGAAACGCGTCGTCGCGACGAGGTCGGAGACGAAGCCGATCGTGTGGGTCTTGTCGGTGCGCAGTCCACGGGCCATGACGTTCGGCCGGTAGCCGAGCTCGGCCGCGGCGGCGTTGACCCGGTCGTGGGCCTCCTGCGAGAGGCGGGTGTCGGGGCGGCCGTTGAGGATCATCGAGGCCGCGGTGGGCGACAGGCCCGCGCGGCGCGCGACATCCGCGAGCGTCACCCGCTTCGCCGCCATCGCGCCCTCCCGTCGGTGGATCGTATCGTCTGGCCCCCGTTCGCTTGACATCGGACCCCGCGGGAACCGATGATGAGCGTGCTAAATCGATTTAGCATCCTGCCGAATCGATTTAGCACCGCACCGAATCCGCCTCGACCGCGCCTCCGTGGGCGAGGCTGTCCTACGAGAACTGACAAAGGAGTCGACATGACACGCCCCCGCCGCGCCCTCCTCGGGCGCACGCCGGTCGTGACCGCGGCAGTCGCCGCGATCGCCGGCCTCACCCTCGCCGGCTGCGCGCCCGGCGGAACCTCGGGCCCCACCGAGGGCATCGACGTCAGCACCGAGCTCACGAGCGAGGAGGTCGTGCTCACGATCGCCGACGAGACCGGCTTCCCGGTCACCGACGAGCTCGCCGCCGAGTTCACCCGTCAGCACCCGAACGTGACCTTCGAGATCACGCGCGACACGTTCCAGAACCTCACCGCGAACGCCCCGCGTCTGCTCGCGAGCGACAACCCGCCCGACCTCATCCGCCTCCCCACCCTCGGGGAGACGGTCAAGGACGGCCTCGTCGCCAACCTCGACCCCTGGTTCGACGCCTACGGGTGGGACGCCTGGCCGGCCTCCCAGCTCGCGCCGCTGCGCATGAGCGAGGACGGCATCCGCGGCTCGGGCTCGCTCTACCAGCTCGGCCTCGGCTACAGCGTGACCGGCATCTTCATGAACACCGCGCTCGCCGAGCAGCTCGGCATCGACGGCCCGCCGGAGACCCTCGCCGAGCTCGAGGAGCAGCTGCAGACCGCCAAGGACGGCGGCGTCACCCCGATCATGGCGGGCGACTCCGACGGCGTGGTGAACTTCGTCGTGCAGGCCGCGATGAACCAGTACGCCGACAAGGACGAGTTCCTGTCGTGGATGTTCAACGAGCCGGGCGCCACGTACAACACGCCGGGCAACGTCGAGGGCGCCGAGCTCATCAAGAAGTGGGCGGATGCCGGCTACTTCCCGTCGGACATCAACGCGATCGACTACTTCACCTTCGTGACGCGCTTCTCCGAGGGCGACGGCCTCTTCACCTTCAACGGCAACTGGGCGGCCCAGGGCTACCAGGACGCGCTCGGCGACGACGTGACGTTCTTCCTCGCCCCGCCGGTCGAGGAGGGCGGCGACCACGTCGCGATGGGCGCGGCCAACTCGTTCTCGGTCGCCGCGGGCTCGGACAACCTCAACGAGATCGTGTACTTCCTGAACTGGATCCACACCGATCCCGCCGCTCGGCAGATCATCGTCGACGTCACGGGCGCCTCGCCCGGCGGCGACCCGTCGCTGCCGCTGCCCGAGGTCGAGCCCGGCTCGCTGATCGAGCGCGCGATCGAGATGAGCGCGCAGATCGGCGCCGAGAACGGCCAGGTCGACTTCATGGCCAACACGACCGCCGGGATCTACGCCGGCTCGATCATCCCCGAGTCGCAGCTCCTCGTGACGGGTCAGATCACCGGCCAGGAGTTCGTCGAGCGCGTGCAGGCGTTCTACGAGCAGGAGATCGGCGGCTGATGTCCCTCGGCAACCGCGGCGTCGCCGAGGCGACGTCCCACCCGGGCGGCGAGTCGGGCGCTCGTCCCGCGA
>JAEWKY010000331.1 GCA_023457615.1 Actinomycetes bacterium
GCGCGCACGAACCTCGAGCGCGACACCGCGGATGCCCGCGCGGCGCTCGAGAACGACACGAAGGCCGCCAACGAGGCGCTCGACGCCGACACGCAACGCGCCCGCGCCGAGCTCGACGCGTCGACGAAGAAGCAGCGCTCGGAGCTCGCGGCCGAGGCCGCCCGCACGCGCGGCGAGCTCGAGGCCGAGATCACGACCCGACGCGCCGCGCTCGAGGCGGAGATCTCGAGCGGCAAGGCCGCGCTCGAGGCCGAGATCACGAACGGGAAGGCCGCCCTCGAGGCCGAGATCACCGGCGCGCGCGAGGCCTGGGAGGCCGAGTCGACCGGCGCGCGCGAGGCGCTCGCCGCGGAGCTCGGGCACGCGCGCTCGGAGTCCGAGAACGCGATCGCCCAGGCGCGGGCCACGCTCGCGTCCGAGCAGGAGAAGCAGCGCACCGACCTCGCCCGGGAGATCGCCGCCCAGCGGGCCGCCCTCGCGCAGGAGGTCGAGACGACGCGGGCGCGCATCCAGCACGACACGGACGGCCTCCAGGCCAAGCTGCTCGCGACCGCGGAGCAGGCGCGCGCCGACCTCGACGTCGAGCTCACCGCGCGGCGCGACGAGGCCGAGAAGGAGTACGTGCTCAAGCACCAGGAGGCCGCGGCGCAGACCCAGAAGTACCTCGACGAGGCGCAGGCGCAGCTCACCGCGGCGACGGCCGCCGCCGCCGAGCAGCGGGCCGAGGCGCAGCGTCTCGCGACGACGAGCAAGGCCGAGGCCAAGGCGCTGCTCGACGAGGCGAAGCGGAACGCCGCGACGCTCGCCGAGGAGTCGTCGGCGAAGGCGAAGGCCCTCGTGTCCGACGCCGAGACGCGGGCTTCGAAGCTGCTCGGCGACGCCGAGGAGCGTCTCGTGCAGATCCGGCTCGAGCGCGAGTCGGTCGCCGGCTACATCCAGAGCCTGCGCGGCGTGCTCGCCTCGGCCGAGAAGGCCGCGACCGACCACGGCTTCCCCGCGGGCGTGCCGGACGAGCCCGAGACCTCCGAGGTCGCGGTCGCCGCATCCCCCGAGGGCGACGTCGACGAGGACACGCGGGAGCGGGAGCACGCGGGCTGATCCCGCGCGACGGCGCGGGCCGATAACCTGACGTCGTGAAGATCCAGAACCCGTTCCGGCTCGGTCTGTTCGGCGGTCTCGGCGTCATCGTCGCCGTAACGCTGGGCGCGGCCGTCGGGTCGCTCGCGACGGTGCTCACCTACGTGGGCGCGGCGCTCTTCCTCGCCCTGGGCATCGATCCTCTCGTGTCGTGGCTCGAGAAGCACGGCTGGAAGCGCGGGCTCGCGATCCTCACCGTGCTCGCCGGGCTGCTCGCCGTCATCGCGGCGTTCGTGCTCGCGGTCGTGCCGGTCATCGTCGACCAGGTCGGCAACCTGATCGAGCAGGCGCCGGGCATCATCGAGACGCTGCAGGACCCGGATCAGACGATCATCCGCGACTGGTGGGACGCCAACCTGCCGTGGCTCGCCTACGACGACGTCGTCGCCAACGTCGTCAACTGGTTCAACGACAACCTCGGCCAGATCACGAACACCGCGATCGGCACGGTGTTCGGCATCGCCGCGGGCGTGTTCGGCGGTCTCATCGTCATCATCCTGATGCTCTACTTCGTCGGGTCGCTCGCGAGCATCAAGCGCGGCCTCTACCAGCTCGTGCCGGCGACGAAGCGCGAGAAGTTCATCGACATCGCCGAGCAGATCATGGACTCCGTCGGTCGCTACGTCGTCGGTCAGGTCTCGATGGGCCTCATCAACGGCGTGCTCTCGATCATCTTCCTCACCGTCCTCGGCTGGATCCTCGGCGACCCGATCGAGTACGCCGCCCTCATCGCGTTCATCGCGGGGCTGTTCTCGCTCATCCCGCTCGTCGGGACCATCACCGGCACGGTCGTCATCACCCTCGCGGTGTGGGCGTTCGACGGGTTCCCCTCCGTGCTCATCGTGGGCATCTACTACCTCATCTACATGCAGGTCGAGGCCTACGTCATCAGCCCGAACGTCATGAACCGCGCCGTCAAGGTGCCCGGCGTCGTCGTCGTCGTGGCCGCCCTCGCCGGCGGGACGCTGCTCGGCATCCTCGGCGCCCTCGTGGCGATCCCGGTCGCGGCCGCCATCCTGCTCATCGTGAAGCAGGTCATCATCCCGAGGCAGAACGAGCTGTAGCGCCTCCGCGCCGTCGAGCCGCGCTACTCGACCAGCGCTACTCGACCAGCGCCTGCGCCTTCGCGCGGAGCACCGCGGCCTCGCGGTCGTGGGCGGTGAGGGATGCCGCCTCGAGCAGGTCGGCGCGCGCCTCGTCGAGGCGTCCGAGACGGGCGAGCAGCTCGCCGCGCACGCTCGGCAGCAGGTGCGACCCGCGCAGCGCGCCGTCGGCGGCGAGCTGCTCCACGATGCGGAGGGCGTTCGCCGGCCCCGTCGCCATCGACACCGCGACGGCGCGGTTGAGCTCGACGACGGGGTTCGGCGCGAGCCGCCCGAGGGCCTCGTAGAGCACGACGATCTCGTCCCAGTCGGTCGCCTCGACGCTCGGCGCGACGGCGTGACAGCGCGCGATGGCGGCCTGCAGGGCGTAGGCGCCGCGGCCGCGGCCGAGG
>JAEWKY010000332.1 GCA_023457615.1 Actinomycetes bacterium
CACCGGGGCGGAGATCGTCGGTCCGAGCAGGTCGGTCGCCCAGCGTCGCGCGTTCGCGAGCGACGCCGAGTTGCCCGTCTGGATGTCGGCGAGCACGACGACGTCGGGGCCGTGGCGCTCCTCCGCGAGCGCGATGCGCGCCCGTGCGAGCGCGGCGCCGATCCCGCGACGGCGGTGCGACGGGTGCACGGCGAGTGCCCCGAGGTGCGCGAACGCACGCTCCTCTCCCGCGTAACGGAGGCGGCCGAGCGTCACGCGGCCCGACCCGACGACCGCTCCGCCGACCTGGGCGACGAGCGTCGTGCCCTGCGTGCCGTCGGCTCGAGGGCCGTCGGCGATCGCCACGTGCTCGTGCAGGCGGTACTGCACGGCGCCGCCGTCGGCGCTCGCCTCGGACAGCGCCCGGAGCTCCGCGGCGTCCCGCGGCTCCGCGAGCCGGATCGACACCTCGCTCACGCGCGGCTCCGAGTCCGAGGCGGGAGGGCGAGCAGGGCGCCGGCGGCGAGGAGCATCGCGCCGAGGGCCGCGGCGTACCACGGCGTGTCCGCC
Organism: Actinomycetes bacterium; assembly: GCA_023457615.1. Lineage (GTDB taxonomy): Bacteria > Actinomycetota > Actinomycetes > Actinomycetales > Microbacteriaceae > Pseudolysinimonas_A. The sequence continues at coordinate 550 of JAEWKY010000332.1, forward strand.
GGGATGTCGAGGTAGGTCGTGATGCCGAGGATGCGTGCGAGCCCCCACGGCAGCAGCCCGAGCTGGTCGTTCCACGCCGTGAGCGCGGTCTCCGCCCCGACGACGCCGACGAGCACCGCGACGCCGCCGACCGCCGCCCCGACGCCGAGGAGCGCGAACCCCGTCGCCCGGCGTGCGCCGAGCTGCGTCGCGAGCGTCCAGGCCGCCGCGACGACGAGCCACAGCAGGAGGGCGAGGGCGATCGTGACGTAGAGCGAGCGCCGGGCCGGATCGGTCCAGAAGCCGAACCAGTAGCCGCCGGGTCCGGTCGGGGCGAGCACGGCGACGAGCAGCACGACGCGCAGCAGCGCGACCCCGCCGAGGGTCGCGACGACGGGCCAGATCGACCGCCGGCGCGCGGCGAGCACCGCGACCGCGGCGAAGACCGCCCAGGCCGCGAGCATCGTCACGGAGTGAGCGGGCGCCTCGAACCAGGTGAGGATGCCGCGGCTCGCGACGAGCGCGACGGCCGGCACCGCGACGAGCAGCACGCGCTCGCGGGTCGGCAGAGCGTCCACCGCGTCGACCGCGCGCCACGGTCGGAGGGCCGCGGCGAGCAGAGCGGACGAGGCGGCGGCTCCGGGGACGCGCCGGATCCGCGGATGGCGCGCGGCGATCCCGAGGCCGATCCACAGCACGAGGAGGCCGAGCAGCACCCGCGCCGCCCACGCCATCGGCAGGTCGCGCTCCGCGCGGGCGATGCCGAGCTCGGCCGCGGTCAGCATGAGCGGCGGGTGCTGCACGTCGCCCGTGTAGGTCGCGAGGTGCTCGGAGGCGGCGGCGCGGTAGCGCTCGAGCGAGGCGTTCCACGCGGCGTAGGCGTCGAGCGATCCGGTGTCGTGCCACTCGGCGAGGCGCAGGAAGTAGGAGCGGTAGTGCCCGAGCACGTCGAGGGTCGACAGCTCGTACTCGAGCGCCGCGACGAACTGCTCGCGCATCCCGGGCCGCCAGCTCGCCACGTCGGTGCCGGCCACGCGTGCGAGCATCTCGACGACGACCGACGACGCCCGGTCGCCCTCGGCGATCGCCGCGTCGAGCTCGTCCCGGCTGATCGCGTAGAGGACATCCAGCACGGCGCTGTCGCCCGTCACGATGTCCCACTCGAAGAGCCACATCATGGGCGGCGGCTCGAGGCCGATCGCGAACACCTTCCGGTCGGCGTAGGGCCCGATGTAGAGGCCCGTCGTGATGGCCTCGCGCGAGAGCGCCATCGCCTCGCCGATCGCCGCGACCGTCGCGGGGTCGTCGCTCAGCCAGCGGTGCGCCCAGTCGGCGGTCAGCTGCGCCGGATCGGCCTCCGGGTCGCGGGCGAGGCCGAGGGCGAGCTCGGTGTTGAGCTCGAAGAGCTGCCAGAAGCCGCTCGTGAGCTCGAGGCTCATCGGCCCCGCGCGCCACGGCCCGCCGTCCTGCGTCCAGATCCAGACGCCCTCGACATTCGGGTTGGCGGCGAGGAAGTGCTGCAGGGCGTCTCGGTACTGCACGCCGAGGTCGTTCGGGAACGCCCCGAAGAACTCGAACTCCCGCCGCGACTGGAACTCGACGATGCGCCGGTGCTCGCCGATCTCGAGCGTGTCGTTGAACGGCAGGTGGCTGTAGAAGTCGCCGAGCGTGTACTTCGTCGAGACCACGAGATTCGGCGAGTCGATCCCGTCGAGCACCGCGCGGTAGGAGTCGACGTCGGTGTGCAGGTCGCCGACCGCGCCGACGCCGACGCTCCAGGTGCGGAAGATCACGTCGGTGCCGGAGCGCTCGGCCTGCGCGCTGAGCGCGGTGAGCATGGCCCGAACCTCGGCGACGTTGCGCACGGCGAGCCGCGAGTAGTAGTCCAAGCCGGGCACGTCGTAGACCTCCCCCGCCTCGCCGATGCGGAGCACGACGCCGTCGAGCTGCGGCATCGCGGCATACAGCTCGTCCATCGCCCCCGTGTAGACCTCCCAGAGGCCGGGGTCGGTCGCGTCGAGCCCGAACCCCGCGTCGAGATGACGCTCGAGCGGGGTCGTCAGGGTGAGCATGTCGGTGCGCAGGTAGGTCTCGAGCCCGAGCGACTGCGCGTAGGAGAGCATCGGGCGGTAGGCGGCGCGCATCGCCTCGGCCTGCGCGATCCGCCCGGGGTCGTCCCGGTAGACGCCCGCGTCGTCGAAGGTGAGGAACTCGATGAGTCCGGGCACGGCGATCGCCGTGAAGCCCTGCGCGGTCGCGTGGCGCGCGAACGCCTCGAACGTGTCGGCGGCCGCGGCGAACGCGAGCTCGTCGACGTAGGGCGCCTCCGGCAGCAGCGCGTCGCGGAAGGCGCCGGAGATGTGCGAGTAGTCGTCGCCGGCGAGCCACTCCTCCTCGTCGGGCGTCACGCCGACGGCGCCGAGGTCGGCCATCCGGAAGGCGAGCCGTGGCGTCACGGTCTCGCCGAGCCGCTCGAGCATCGACCGCCCCGCGCGCGCCCGCGACGCGAGGTCGTACATCCCGCGGGCGAGCCCGGCGTCCGTCGCGGCCTCGAGCCGCAGCGCCTCGGGGGTGCCGGCGAGCGTGTACGTCTCGTCGTCGCCTGCTCCCCCTCCGACGAGCTCGAGCGGAACCTCGCCGCCGTCGACGAGCGCATCGCCGAGCGCGACCGCGAGCTCCTGCGACGCGGCCGCGAGCCGGGGGTCGGTCTCGTCGACGGTCCAGGCGAGCCGCAGCGGGGCGACGCTCGCGCGCTCCGGGGCGGCGACCGGGTCCTCGGCGGGGAGGTCGACCGCCTCGGAGCGGATGCCGAGCTGGTCGGTGAGCACGACCGCGACGCCCGCACCCGTGGCGAGGAGCAGCAGCCCGGCGAGCGGGAGCAGCAGGAGGCGACGACGACGCACGAAGCGCAGGCTACCGCTCAGGCGAGGATGTCGCCGTCCACGTACACCCAGCGCCCCTCGTGCCGCGCGAACCTGCTGCGCTCGTGCAGCAGGCCGGCGCCATCGGGGCCGCGGTACGACGCGCGGAACTCGACGACGCCCTCGGCGTCCTCGGCCCCGCCCGCCACCGTGTCGACGATCTGCAGCCGCCGCCACTCGACGCCGTCGTCGAGGTCGAGCGCCGTCGGCCGGGTCGACGGATGCCACGACGCGAGCAGGTGGGCGACGTCGCCGCGCGCGAAGGCGTCGAACCGGGAGCGCATGAGCGCCTCGGCCGTCGACGGCCAGCCGGGATCGCTCACGGCAGCGCGACCGGGAACAGCTCCGTGCGGGCGACGACGCGCTCGCGCTGCGCGGCGAGGGCGACCCGCCGGGGGTCGGCGACGAAGGCGTCGATCGCCGCCTGGTGCGGGAACCGCAGCAGCTGCACCTCGTGCGGGTGCCCGTCGGCGCCCGTGCCCACCGCGCGCTGCACGACCTCGCCGCCCACGTGCGGCAGGAACTCGAGCACGGCATCCTCGTACGCCGTGAGGCCGGCCGTCTCGCCCTCGCGCGCCCAGAGCAGGCAGCACAGCACGATGTCGGGGGCCTCGGTCACGCGATCACTCTCGCACAGGGTCGCGCGTGGCTTAGCCTGACGACGTGACCGACCTCGCGATCGACCCGGCCGTCCCACCCTCCGGCGCGGGGTGCGTCGAGTGCGAGACGGACGCCGGCTGGTGGTTCCACCTCCGACGCTGCGCCGCGTGCGGGCACATCGGCTGCTGCGACGACTCGCTCGCGCGGCACGCCCGGGGGCATTTCGAGTCCACCGGGCACGCGATCATCCGCAGCTTCGAGCCGGGCGAGACCTGGTTCTGGGACTACGCCGCCGATGCCGCCGTCGACGGACCGCCGCTCGCCCCGCCCGAGGCGCATCCCGACGACCAGACGGCTCCGGGACCGGCGGAGCGGCTGCCCGCCGACTGGCGCGACCTCCTGCGGGCGCGGCGCTGATGGGCGCACCTCCCGGCAGGCTCCGGCTCCTCGGCACCCGGCACAGCCGCTCGGCGTACGAGATCCGCGACTTCCTCACGCGCAGCGTCGTCGAGTTCGACTGGACGACGATCGAGACCGACGCCCAGTGCCAGGAGCTGCTCGGCACGACGATCCTCGAGTCGCGCCTGCCGATCGTCGAGCTGCACGACGGCACCCTCCTGCACGACCCGACGATCGACCAGATCGCGCGGCGCCTCGGCTGGGTGCACCAGCCGCGACTGCCCGCGTACGACGTCTCGATCTACGGCGCCGGACCCGCGGGCCTCTCGGCCGCCGTGTACGCCGCGAGCGAGGGGCTCAAGGTCGTCGTGGTCGAGCGGGAGGCGGTCGGCGGTCAGGCCGGCACGAGCAGTCTCATCGAGAACTACCTGGGCTTCCCGTCGGGCATCCGCGGCGCCGAGCTTGCCGAGCGCGCCCGCCAGCAGGCCGTCGACTTCGGCGCCGAGATCCTGCTGCTGCGCGAGGGGGTGCGGAAGGACTGGGTCGACGGGCAGTTGCGCACCGTGCTCGCCGACGGTGCGCCGCTCGTGGCGACCGCGAACATCTGCGCGACGGGCGTCGAGTGGCGCCGGCTCGGTCTTCCCGGCGAGGAGCGGCTGCTCGGCAGCGGGCTCTACTACGGATCGGGCACGAGCGAGGCGCCCGAGTGCGAGGGAGAGGACGTCTACATCGTCGGCGGCGCGAACTCCGCCGGCCAGGCGGCGATGAACATGGCCGAGCACGCGCGATCCGTCACGATGCTCGTGCGCGGCGACAGGCTCTCCGACACGATGTCGAGCTACCTCGTCGACCGCATCGCCGCCGAGCCGCGCATCCACGTGCGTTTCGGTGCCCGCGTCGCGGCGCTCCTCGGCGGCGACCGGCTGTACGGCGCGGCGATCGAGGATGCCGACGGACGCGCCGAGGTCGAGACCGGCCGGCTCTTCGTGTGCATCGGCGGGGCTCCGAACACCGACTGGGCGTCGGCCACGCGGCTCGCCCGCGACGACCAGGGATTCGTGGTCACCGGCCCCGATCTCACGCCCGACGACCTGGCGGCCTCCGAATGGTCGCTCGACCGCGCGCCGTTCTATCTCGAGTCGAGCATGCCCGGCGCGTTCGCCGCGGGCGACGTGCGCCACGGCTCGATCAAGCGCGTCGCGTCCGCCGTCGGCGAGGGCGCGATGGCGGTCACCTTGGTGCACCGCTACCTCGCGGAGCTCGAGGGCCGCGTCAGCCCTCGGCGGTCGGAACGACGGCCGGACGTCGCGTGGGATCCGACGTCGGCTCCTGGAGCGCCGCGATGAGCGAGCGCGCGTCGTAGGGTCCGACGTGCCGGCGGCCGTTGATGAAGAACGTCGGCACCGCCGTGATGTCCATCGCCTCGGCGTCGAGCATGTCGTCGCGCACGCGCGCCGCGACCTCGGCGGAGTTGAGGTCGCGCTCGAACTGCTCGACGTCGAGTCCCACCTCCTGGGCGCGGCGGATGATGTGCGACGGGAGCTGCTCGTCCTGGTCGACGAAGAGCGCGCGCTCGAACTCGAAGAACTTGCCCTGCAGCGCCGCCGCCTCCGAGGCCTCGGCGGCCGCGAGGGCGTTCGGGTGGAAGCGCGTCAGCGGCGCGTGCCGCCAGACGTAGCGCACCGACGCGCCGAGGGTGTCGATCACCTCGTGCGCCGACCCCGACGCCTTGAGGCAGAACTCGCACTGGAAGTCGCCGTACTCGACGATCGTGAGCGCGGCCTCTGGATCGCCGTAGACGTGGTCGCGACGGGGGTCGACGGGCCGCACGAGCACCTTGCCGGACTCCTGTGTCGGGCGCAGCGCGTCGGAGAGCCGGAAGACGAGGGCGGCGAGGCCGAACGCGATGAGCGACGCAGCGAGCACCCCGACGCGCGCCTCATTGGCGGCGGCCTCGTCGTCGATCGCGAGGTCGACGATGAAGAGCGAGATGGTGAAGCCGATGCCGCACAGCGCCGCCCCGCCGAGGAGGCGGTCGACGGTGAGCCCGGGCCCGAACTCCCCCATCCGGAAGAGCTTCATCACGGCGGTCGTGCCCCACACCCCGAGGAGCTTGCCGAGCACGAGGCCCGCGACGATGCCCCACGTGATGGGTGAGACCGCCGCCGCGGCGAGGATTCCGGGGGTGATGAGCACGCCCGCGTTGGCCAGGGCGAAGAGCGGCAGCACGACGTAGGCCACGTAGGGGGCGTAGGCCGACTGGAGGCGCTCGTTGATCGAGATCGACTCGCGGAGCGAGTTGGCGGCCGCACGCGCGTACTCCGTGTTCGGCGACTGCCGGAACGTGCGCGCGAGGTCGAGCGCGTGCTCGACGTCGCGGCGGTTGGGCCGGTACACCGGCACGAGCAGCGCGATCGCGACCCCGGCGAGGGTCGGATGCACGCCCGAGGCGAGGAAGGCGAGCCAGACGACGATCGCGAGGCTCGCGTAGACCGGACCGCGACCGCCGCGCAGGTAGCGGGTGAAGAAGACCCCGACGAGCCCGAGGGCCGCGACGATGAGCGGCGCCCAGTTGAAGTTCTCCGTGTACACGAGCGCGATGATGCTCAGCGCGCCGATGTCGTCGACGACCGCGAGGGCGAGCAGGAAGATGCGCAGGCGACCCGGGGCGCGCGGGCCGATGATCGCGAGGGCGCCGACGAGGAACGCGGTGTCGGTCGAGATGACGATGCCCCAGGCGTGCTCGAAGCCGCTGCCCTGCGCGATGAGCACGTAGAGCACGGCGGGGATCGCGAGTCCCAGGATCGCCGCGAACACCGGCACCATCGCGCGCGACCAGCTCGTGAGCTCGCCGATCGCGAACTCGCGGCGCACCTCGAGCCCGACGGTGAAGAAGAAGATCGCCATGAGGGCGTCGTTCACCATCGCGTGGAGCGTGAAGTCGAGCTGGAAGTCGCCGAGGCCGAGGGTCAGATGCGTCTCCAAGAGGCTCTCGTAGCTGTCGTGCGAGAGGTTCGCCCACACGATCGCGGCGACGGTCGCGAGCAGCAGCAGGAGCGCGCCGATGCGGTTCTGGCCGAGCGCGCGGATGCGCTCCGCGACGCTGCGGCGGTCGTGCCGCGAGTGGTCGTGCGGATGGTCCGGATCGGGCGAGTGCTGGATGACGGTCAGCTGCGTGCGCACGGCACGCGGCTCCTGCTGTGGCTCACGGGGGCGACGCGGCATCCCGATATCGTGCCAGGTTCTCGCAGCCCGTGCTCAGCATCCTCGCCGGGACGTCACGGCAGGCGGTCGAGGGCGGCGACCATCGCGGTCTGCAGGGGGTCGACGAAGCGGGCGGGATCGTCGAGCGAGACGACCCGGATCGACACCCAGGTCTCGCCCGTGCGCGCGAAGATCATGCCGTCCTCGAGCCAGGCCTCGTCGCCGATGCCGTCCGGCTGCGTGAAGACGTGCTCGAGCACGTCGCGGTCGAGCTCGAGCTGCTTGAGCGCGCCCGGTCCGACGTAGATCTCGGCCTGGCCGACAGGCCCGTTCGGGTCGGCCGTGTAGCTGCAGCTCGACACGTCGGAGGTCGCGGCGCTCAGCCGGTCGGGCAGCGCGAGCCCGAGGACGGCCTCGGCATCGGCCTGCGGCAGGATCGTGCAGGCGTCGAGGCTCGCGATGTCGAGGGCGGCCGGCTCCTCCGCGCCCGGGTCGGAGCTCGGGTCGACCGTGCCCGCGTCGCCGGCGTCCGGCGGCAGCTCGGGGGCCGGGGCGGGCGCGGCGCACGACGCGAGCAGCAGGGCGCCGACGAGGGCGACGGGGAGCAGGATGCGCGGCGAGAGCGGCATGGGGACCTCCTGATCAGCGGCAGAAGCCGGATTGCGGGAACACCTCGTACTTCGTCAGCACCGGCTCGGCGCCGTGCGACAGCCCCCCGGTCGTGGCGATCGGCTTCGCCTGGAACGCCTCCATGAAGTAGTTGATGAGCTTCGCGACCGGTGACGGGATGGTGTAGCCGACGCCGTAGTCGACCCACAGGTCGCTCTGGATGCTCTTGCACTGCATGATCGGCGCCTCGGCGTCGGGCAGCACGTTGAAGCCGAGCGGGGGGCCGACGGCGGCGACCATGTGGGCGGCGAGCTCGAGGAAGACCCCGGCGACGAAGCCGAGGTAGCCGAGCCCCACGGTGAAGCGGATCGTGTACTGGAAGGACGCGTAGCTGAGGCCGACCGCGATCGAGTTCGTGCCGGCGAGGGAGGCCGCGCTGTCGAGCTTCGCCGAGGTCAGGTTCGAGAACGTGCCGTTCCGGTACGAGAACCCGATCGTCGCGCCGAGGTCGACCTTGCCGACGGCGTCGAGCACGGCGGTGCCCGGGATCGTGATCTCGAGGGTGAACCGCTGCGTCACCACCATGCTGAGCGGCACGCCGAAGAACTCGCCCACCGGCACGCTGAACGCGAAGTCCATGCCGAGCGGCGGGCTGAAGCCCTTGATGCCCGAGTCCGGGGCCGCCCTGGCGTTGAGGTTCACGCGCAGCCCCGCGGCACCGGTGACCTTCAGGCCCGCCTCGGTGACCGATCCGCCGGCGATCCGCAGCGTGAAGGCGGCCGTCGGCTTGGCCATCTCCACGGCGATGCGACCGGCCATCGTCAGACCGTTCCTGTCGTAGGCGAGGTCGATGCCCGCGCCCTTCGCGCAGCATCCGCCGGTGAGCCCGAAGTTGCCGGTCGTCGCCTTGACCGTCTCGGCGAGCACCGCACCGGGCGCCGGGGGGCGCGGCAGGTCGCCGGCGGTCGTCGGCGCGCGGAAGGCGGCGGGTGCCACGGGCACGTCCGCCCCCTCGCCGAGCTCGACACCGGCCTCGGCCTGCAGCGCCGGGTCGGCCCAGAACGCGCCCTCCGACGAGATCGCGACGGGGTTGCTCAGGTCGACCGGCGAGGTCGACGCGAAGTCGCCGTCGGCGATCACCTCGGTGATGTCGACGGGGCCGATCGTCACCTCGACGCCGGCGTCGGTCGTCTGCACGGCGACGACCCGCCCGACACCCCGCTCGGTGAGGAACATGACCCGGCCCGGCGCGAGGTCGGCGATGCCGCCGGCCTGGGGCGACAGCGTCCAGGTGAGGCCGTCCGCGGTGACCGAGCGCACCGAGTCCGCGCCGCCCTCGACGAGCACGACGTCGGGCTGGAACGTCGTGCCCTGGTCGGGCTCCGGCGCGAGACCGTAGGCGAGACCGCCGCCCGCGCGGGGATCCGTGGGCGCCGCGCCGGGCGCGCCGAGGCACGACGTGAGGAGTGCCGTCACCACGACCACCCCGAGGAGCGTCGACCACCGCCGCGAGCGCATGGCGCCAACCTAGTGACGCGCGGGCGCGGGGGAAATAGCGCGGGTCAGATCTCGCCGTCGTTCTCGTCGTCGTTCTGGTCGTCGAGGGCGTCGTGCGCGGGCCGGCGCCGCGCGGAGGACTCGGCCGGACGCTCGCCGACCGCGGTGCCGGGGATGCGACCGCTGCCCGGCAGGTGCTTCTCGCGCTCGTTCACGAGCCACTCGGGCCGGTCGTCGAGCAGGGCGCGGATCTCCGCCGTCGTCATCGCGTCGCTCACGCCCGCGCGGACGAGGGCCGAGTTGGAGACGCCGAGTCGGCGCGAGACCTCGGAACGCGGATGCGGTCCCTCGCGACGGAGGACGACGAGCCACTCCGGCGGGCTGCTCTGCAGCGCCTGGAGGGCGTCACGCGAGAGGGGCGCCGCCCGGAACTCCTTGGGCGTCGCGGAGAGGAGCACGCCGAGCTTCTCGGCCGCCGTCTTCGGGCTCAGCAGCTGCTGCTTCGGCGGCTTCGGCTGCTGGCGACGGTCTTCGCGCGGCTCATCGGTCATGCTCGCAAGGGTACGCGCGTGCGCAGCTAGCCTGGACCCATGGCCGAGCCGCTCGTCGTCGCGTTCGTGCACGGCGTGACCCCCGGCAAGTGGGAGCGGGTCTGGCGCGATCGCCGCCTCGGCATCCTCTCGCTGCTGCCGCTGCCGCAGACGGCCGCCGCCGCGGCGCTGCGCGACGGCACGGCGCACATGGCGCTGCTGCGCGACACGGCGGCGGACGACGACCGGCACGCGATCCCGCTCTACCGCGAGCAGCCCGTCGTGGTCGCCGCGCGCGACTCGCTCGTCGCGGCCCTCGACGCCGTCGACCTCGCCGACCTCGCCGAGGAGAACGTGCTGCCCGTCGACCTCGACCGCCCCGAGGCGGCCGTCGAGCTCGTCGCCGCGAACGTCGGGGTCGCGATCCTGCCGCAGTCGGTGGCCCGTGCTGCCTCGCGCAAGGACGTCGTCGCGCGGCCGCAGCGCGACGGCGGCGCCCCCGGGGTCTCGCTCGT
>JAEWKY010000333.1 GCA_023457615.1 Actinomycetes bacterium
ATGCTATGGCGCGGGCCAGCCGGCGGGGAGGGAGTCGCTCTGCACGATCCACCGGGCCTCGAGGGCCGCGAGGTCGACGCCGAGCTCGTCCATCACCTCGCGCGTGTCGCCGCCCGGGCGCCGGGCCGCGGGACCGGCGGGGAGCCGCATGCCGTCGAGGAGGATCGCCGGCCCGGGCATGACGACCTCGCCGACCTCCTCCGACTCCTGCCGGACGCTCAGCCCCGTGTCGACCACGTAGGGCTCGTCGAGCAGCTCGGGCAGCCGCGAGATCGCGTGCGCCCCGATGCCCGCCTCCTGGAAGCGGGTCACCCAGGCGGCGACGGTGCCGGCGGCGAGCGCGGCCTCGAGCCCCGCCTCGTCGGAGGTTCCGGCGATCGCGGTCACGGCGTCCGCCTGGTCGTCGCGCGCCCCGAGGAAGAACCAGTCGTCGGAGGCCCGGTAGAACCGCTGGAGCGGCCCGGAGCCGAGCGCGTCGAGGCCCGCGGGCTCGTCCCACGTCTTCGCCGCGTGCGCGACGAGCAGGGTGGCCTGATGGAACGAGCCGGTCTGCGCGAGCGAGGTGGAGACGTGGAGGCCCTCGCCGGTGCGGGTCGCGTGGAACAGCCCGAGGCTCGCGGCGAACGCGGCCATCGTGCCGGTGCCGTAGTCGAGCGGGTTGTAGGGCCCGAGCACGCCCGGGCGGAAGCCCCGGCCGGTGCGCTCCATGATGCCGACGACCGCCTGGCCCTGAACCTCGTAGCCGCGTCCGCGGGCCCACGGCCCGCGGTAGCCGTAGCAGCTGACCGAGACGTAGACGATCCCGGGTCGGCGGGCGTGGACGTGCCGGTAGCCGATGCCGTAGCGCTCGGCGGTGCCCTGGGGGAAGTTCTGGGTCACGACGTCCGCGTCGTCGAGGAGCCTCCACAGCAGGTCCTGGCCCTCGCTGCGCTGGAGGTCGATGAGCACCGACCGCTTGCCGCGGTTGACGATGCCGTGAGCCTCGATGGCGCGCTGAGGCGCGTTCACCTTCGTGACCTCGGCGCCGTACTCGGCGAGCAGGCGACCCGCGCTCGGTCCGGCGAGGATCTGCGTGAGATCGACGACGCGCAGGCCGGCGAGGGCGGGGGCGCCGTCGGGGTCGGGAACGCGGGTCGCGCGGATCGGCTCGTCGAGCACGGCGAGGATGTCCGCGCGGTCGGCGTCGAGGACGCGGCGCGGCTCGGGCGCGGCGGGCTCCGCCGCCGAGAGGTGCACGGGGGAGTCGGCGATCCAGGTCGATCCGAGTTCGGGGTCGTCGACGTGCGCGACCTGGCCGGACTCGCGGGCGTGCGGGGTCTCGACCCACTCGGCCGTCGTGCGGATGCGGCACAGCGGCACGCCGGCCCGCATCCCGAGGTCCTCCCAGTCCTGCGCGGGGCGGGTGAGGAACAGCTCGGCGAGCCGCTCGCGCAACCGCGTGGCGAGCTCCGGGTCGGCCTGGTAGGTCGAGAAGCGCGTGAGTCCCTCGGCGACCCAGTCGCCCTCACCCGCGGCGTCGAGGAACCAGGTCAGGAAGCGCATCGTCGCGCCCAGCGGGTTGAACTGCACGTAGCCGCCGTCGGCGCACCGGTAGGTGCCGCTGCCGTTCGCGATGAGCGGGTCCTCGAGCCGGTAGCCGCGGCGCCGCGAGTAGGCGCCGGCCCCGCCCATCAGCTCGAACGTCGCGTCGAAGAGCGGCACCTCGACACGGGCGCCGAGGCCCGTGCGCTCGCGACGCACGAGCGCCGTGACGGTCGCGGTGGCGCCGAGGATGGCGGCGAAGTTCGAGGCGAGCGGGAGGGCCGTGAAGGTCGGTCGCGTCGGATCCCAGTCGGCGGGGCCCTCGCCGCGGCGCACCCGGCAGTTGCCGGTCGCCGCGGCGATGACGCCCTCCCAGCCGGGCACCGCGGCACGCGGGTCGGCGGCGGCGAAGCCCGGGAGGGACAGGTAGACGAGTCGCGGATTCGCCGCGGTGAGCTCGGCGACGGAGAGCCCGAGGCGGTCCATCACGCCGGGCCGGAAGTTCTCGATGAGCACGTCGCTGCGCGCCGCGAGACCGCGGGCGGTCTCCCGGTCCGCCTCGACCGCGAGATCGAGCGTGATGCGCTTCTTGCCGGCGTGCAGGAAGGCGCCCGCCTCCGGGTCGGTCGCGCCGGGCCTGTCCACGCGGAGGACCTCGGCGCCGTGCATCCCGAGCAGCCGGGCCGCGAGCGGTCCCGCCACGTGATGCCCGAGGTCGAGCACTCGAATCCCGTCGAGGACGCCCATGTCCGTACTCCCTCTCGACCGCGCGCGCGGTGCCGCGCGTACCTGCAACGATGCCATACTTTCGAAACCAAGCCTATTATCGAAAGGTAGGGTGTCGAGCATGACCGCACGCCGCATCCCGCGCCCCCGCGACCTCGCGCCCCTGCTGCGCTTCAAGAAGCCCGTGCTCTCGCCGACGCGCCGCCGCCTCCAGTCGGCGCTCACCATCCACGACCTCCGGCTCGTCGCGAAGCGCCGCACCCCGCGCGCCGCCTTCGACTTCGGCGACGGGGCCGCCGAGAGCGAGCTCTCGCTGCAACGCGCCCGGCAGGCCTTCGAGGACGTCGAGTTCCATCCCACCGTGCTGCGCGACGTGTCCCGGGTCGACACCTCGCGCGAGGTGCTGGGCGCCGTCAGCAGCCACCCGTTCGCGATCGCCCCCATCGGCTTCACGCGGATGATGCAGAGCGAGGGGGAGCGCGCGGGAGCGGCCGCGGCCGCGGCGTTCGGCATCCCGTTCACGCTCTCGACGATGGGCACGACCTCGATCGAGGATGTCGCCGCGGCCAACGGCGATGGGCGACGGTGGTTCCAGCTCTACCTCTGGAAGGATCGCGATCGCTCGCTCGCCCTCGTCGAGCGGGCGTGGGCCGCGGGCTACGACACGCTGCTGGTGACGGTCGACTCGGCGGTCGCCGGCTCCCGGCTGCGCGACGTGCGCAACGGGATGACCATCCCGCCGACGCTCACGCCGAAGACCATCGTGAACGCGATCCCCCGGCCGCGATGGTGGTTCGACTTCCTCACCACCGAGCCGCTGTCGTTCGCGTCGCTCGACCGCTGGAGCGGCACGGTCGCCGCGCTCGTCGACACGATGTTCGATCCGAGCCTCGACTACGACGACCTCACCTGGCTGCGCGCCCACTGGAAGGGCAGGCTCGTCGTGAAGGGCGTGCAGTCGCACCACGACGCCGTGACCATCGCCGCGACCGGCGTCGACGCGATCGTGCTCTCGAACCACGGCGGACGTCAGCTCGATCGCGCGCCGATCCCGTTCCACCTGCTGCCGAAGGTCGTGCGCGAGGTCGGAGCCGACGTCGAGGTCTGGGTCGACACGGGCGTCATGTCCGGCGCGGACATCGTCGCGGCGGTCGCCCTCGGCGCCCGCAACGTGCTCATCGGCCGCGCCTACGTCTACGGGCTCATGGCGGGGGGCCGGGCGGGCGTCGACCGATCGCTCGAGATCCTCTCGGCGCAGATGCGTCGCACGATGCAGCTGCTCGGCACGGCGACGCTCGACGACCTCACGCCGGAGCACGTCGTGCCGCTGCGGCGCCTCGTGCCGCTGGAGGGCTGAGTCAGAGCCCGTGCCGCGCGCCGGGATCGGAGGCGACCCGGGTGCGGAGCGTGCGCACGGTCGTCGAGGTGCAGAGGAAGAGGGTGCGCCAGTCGTCGCCGCCCCACGTGAGGTTGGCGCAGACCTCGGGCGTGCGCACGATCCCCAGCAGCTCGCCCGCGGGATCGAAGACCCAGATGCCGTCGCGCGCGGTGACCCACAGGTTGCCCCGCTCGTCGCAGCGCATCCCGTCGGGGTTGCCGGTGTCGGCCCCCGGGCTCCCCATGCCCGCCCGGACGACGCGCGCGGGCCCGAGGGTCCCGTCGGCGCGCACGTCGAACGCCTTGAGGTCGTCGACGTCGTCGACGTAGAGCACCGACTCGTCGGGCGAGAAGCACAGGCCGTTGGGCTGCTCGAACTCGTCGCGCGCGACGACGAGCTCGGTCGGGCCGCCGCCGGGCGGAACCCGGTAGACGCCCCGGAAGCCGAGCTCGAACGGTCGCTCGACGCCGACGACGTGCTTCCAGCGGCCGTAGTCGGAGTCGCTGAACCACACGCTGCCGTCCGACTTCACGACGACGTCGTTGGGGCTGTTGAGATAGGTGCCCTCGAAGTGGAAGGCGACGATCTCGCGTGCTCCGTCGGCCCGCACGCGCACGACCGAGCTCGACACGTGCTCGCACAGCAGGACGGAGCCGTCGAGGTCGACCGTCGCCCCGTTGACCTTGAACGCGGGGTGCGCCTCGCGCCGCGGGCCGCGCTCGGCCGTCCAGCTCCAGCGCGCGTCGCCGCGCAGGTCGCTGAAGGTCAGGGTGCGGGTCGCGGGCTGCCAGGCGGGACCCTCGGTGAACGCGTAGCCCGAGCCGATGGTCTGCAGCTCCTCCTCCGGATCGAGGAGCTCGAGCAGTCGGTCGGTGGGGGCGATGAGCTCGACCACGACGGGATTCCCTTCGGTGCAGCGATGATGGCGATTATTCGAAAGTCGTTGACGATTCGAATAACAGGCCCTACTGTCGAGACTACAACGCCCTACTCTGCAGGAAGCAAAGATGCGCCTAGCCAATCTCGCCGGCCGACTCGTGCTCATCGACGGCGACACCGCCGTCGATGTCGAGACCTCGAGCCGCGGCACGTTCAGTTCCGACCCCCAGGCCGTCTACGGGCGCTGGGACGAGTTCCGCGCCTGGGTCGCCGGCGCCGACCTCTCCTCGGGCTCGGCCTTCGACCCCGGCGACCTGGGCTCGCCCGCGCCGAGCCCCCGCCAGCTGTTCGCGATCGGGCTCAACTACAGCGACCACGTCGCCGAGGTCGGGCTCGCCCCCGACGTGCCCGTGGTCTTCACGAAGTACGTCTCGTCGATCACCGGTCCGTACGCCGACATCCCGCATCCCGGAGGCGACGTCGACTGGGAGGCCGAGCTCGTCGTCGTGATCGGCCGGGGCGGGCGGCGCATCGCGGCCGAGGACGCGTGGAGCCACGTCGCCGGCGTCACCATCGGGCAGGACATCAGCGAGCGCATCACGCAGCACGTCGGGGCGACGCCCCAGTTCAGCCTGGGGAAGTCGTTCCCCCACTTCGCGCCGATGGGGCCGGTGCTCGTCACCCCCGACGAGTTCGCCGACCCGGACGACGTCGCGCTCGAGACCATCGTCAACGGCGAGACCGTGCAGAGCTCGCGGACCTCGGCGATGATCTCCTCCGTGAGCCTGCTCATCGCCCAGCTCTCGGGCATCGCCACGCTGCTGCCCGGCGACGCGATCTTCACCGGCACCCCGTCGGGCGTCGGTCTCGGCATGAACCCGCCGCGGTTCCTCAACGTCGGCGACGAGGTCGTCACGCGCATCGAGGGGGTCGGCGAACTGCGCAACCGCATCGTCGCGGAGCAGGGCGCCGCATGACGAAGCGGCTCACCCTCAGCTTCGACAACGGGCCCACCCCGGAGTTCACCCCGACGGTGCTCGACGTCCTCGCGGAGCGCGGGATCACGTCGACGTTCTTCGTCGTGGGCACCGACTTCCAGCGGCGGGGGCGACGCGAACTCGTCGAGCGCGTGCGCGACGCCGGCCACCGGATCGGCAACCACACGATGACCCACTCCGTGCTGCTGGGGGAGACCGACGACCCCGCGGCGCCGGAGAAGGAGATCGCGCAGAACCAGGCTCTGCTCGGCGACCTGGCCTCCGAGGAGCGCCTCTTCCGCCCGTGGGGCAACGGCGGCCTCCTCGGACCGCATCTGCTGAGCCGCGGCGCCGTCGACCTGCTCGAGCGCGGCGGCTACACGCTCGTGCTCTGGAACAGCATCCCTCGGGACTGGGAGGATGCCACCGGCTGGCCGGATCGCGCGCGCGCCGACCTCGACCGGAACGACTGGACCGTCGTCGTGCTGCACGACAACTCCCCGGCCGTCGACTCGCTCGCCGGCTTCCTCGACTCGGTGATCGCCGACGGCGTCGAGCTGCGCACCGACTTCCCCGACGACTGCGTCCCGATCCGGCGCGGAGTGCGCACCGGGTCGCTCGACGGCCTCGTCGCGGCCTGACCAGCACCCCGAGAGAGAAAGAGAGACTCGTGACGAACGCGGTGATCGCCGGAATCGGCGAATCGAAGATCGGCAAGGTGCCGGAGATGACGACCCTCGGGCTCATCGTCGACGCCTCGCTCAAGGCCATCGAGGACGCCGGGCTCACGGTGCACGACATCGACGGGATCATCCTGCACCCGGCGTTCCACATGTCGCCGCGGTACCACATCATCGTCTCCGAGACGCTCGGCATCTACGTCAAGACCCTCGCCGACACCGAGATGGCCGGCGGCGCCTCGTACGGCCTGGCCCTGGAGCGCGCCCAGCAGGCCGTCGAGTCGGGGCTGTGCAAGAACGTCCTCATCGTCGGGGGCGAGAAGCTCGCGACCGGCCACCTCAGCGGCTCGGCGATGATGGCGTCGGTGGGCGCCCACAACCTCGACTGGGAGTACCCGTTCGGGGCGACCATCCCGTCGTACTACGGGCTGCTCGCGCAGCGCTACTTCCACGAGACCGGCGCGACCGAGGCCGACCTCGCCGAGATCGCGGTGATGACCCGCCGGCACGCGAGTCGCAACCCGCTCGCGACCTACCGCGACGAGATCACCGTCGACGACGTGCTCGCCTCGCCGATGATCTCGAGCCCCCTCCACCGGCTCGACTGCTCGCTCGTCTCGGATGGCGCGACCGCCTACGTCGTCTCGGCCCGCGGCGCGAGTGCCGACCCGGCCCGCGAGGTGGAGTTCCTCGGCATCGGTCAGGCGCAGTCGTACTACCACATGGGTCAGCTCGCCGCGGGATCGCCCGACGGCAAGCACGACCTCGTGCACACGGTCGTGGATGTCGCCGGCGATCGCGCGTTCGCGCAGTCCGGCCTCCGCCGCGACGACATCGACGTCGCGATGATCTACGACTCCTTCACCATCACCGTCGCGGTGCAGCTCGAGGATCTCGGCTTCGCGGAGCGCGGCGGGGCCGGCGCCTTCATGCGCGACCACGGCGACCTCGGCGGGAAGCTGCCGATCAACACGCACGGGGGGCTGCTGAGCTTCGCGCACCCCGGTGCGTGCGGCGGCATGATGAGCTTCGCCGAAGCCGTGCGCCAGGTGCGCGGCGAGGCGACCGGCCGACAGGTCGAGGGCGCCGAGGTGGCCCTCGTCACGTCGGCGAGCGCCGTCGCCTCCAACTTCACCGTCAGCATCCTCGGCGCCTCGCGCGCCTGATCCGGAAGGACATCGACATGGGAACGATCACGCGGCCGCTGCCGACGATCACCGAGGACCACGCCGAGTTCTGGGTCGCGACGAAGGCCCACGAGCTCAAGCTCCAGAAGTGCGACCGCTGCAGCCGCTTCTGGTACTACCCGGGGCCGGTCTGCCACTACTGCTCGTCGCGCGAGTTCACCTGGACCGCCGTGAGCGGGCGGGGCACCATCTACAGCTACAGCGTGCTCGAGCGCGCGAAGGGCAACCCGTTCGAGGACGACGTGCCGATCACGATCATCCTCGTGCGGCTCGAGGAGGGTCCGGTGATGATGTCGAATCTCGTCGACTACGAGCCCGGTCAGCTCGCGATCGACGCGCCCGTCGTCGTCGACTACGAGGACGTCGACGAGCGGGTGACGCTCCCCGTGTTCCGCCCCGCCGCGTGACCGGGGCCGGCGTGGCCAGCGTGGACGCGCCGCGCGTCGGCTGGATCGGCCTCGGCGCGATGGGCGGGCCGATGG
>JAEWKY010000334.1 GCA_023457615.1 Actinomycetes bacterium
CCCCCTCCTGGGGAGCCCCGACCTGGGCTGGATCGTGAGAGGTCACGCTCAGTCCAGCTGGTCCGCGCTGGTGTAGAGCTCCGACTCCTCGATGGCGCCCGCCTCGACGCCGAAGGCCTCGAGGTTCTCGAGGTAGGCGCCGCTCGCGATGAGGCTGTTCATCGCGGCGACGAACGCGGGGCCGTACGGCGAGTCCTTCGCGAGCGCCAGCCCCCACAGGCTCGGGTCGTAGTTGACGTCGAGGGCCTCCATGACCCCGCCCGACTGCGCGGCCTGGTACACCGAGGGCGCGAGGTCGTTCATGGTCGCCTCGACGCGTCCGGAGGTCAGCGCGAGCACGGCGTCGGCCGCCGTCGGGAAGGTCGAGACCTCGATCGCCGGCTCGCCGTCGGCCTCGCACTGGGCCTGGAACTCCGGCATGTAGACATCGGCGTAGACGGATCCGATCTGCACGGCGACCTTGTGGCCGCACATCGTCTCCAGGCCGATGCCGGTCGGGTTCCCGGCGGCGACGAGCAGCGACGTGCCGCCGAGGTAGTCGCTCACGAAGTCGACCGACTCGAGGCGGTCGGGGGTGATGCTCATCGCCATCGCCGCGCCGTCGGTCTTGCCCGACTCCATCGCGGGGATCACCGCGTCGAACTTGATGTCGTCGATGACGATCGTGACGCCGAGCACCTCGCCGAGGAGGTAGACCTGCTCCACCTGGGCGCCGGTGACCGTGCCGTCCGCCTTGGCGTCGAGGAACGGCGGGTAGCCGGGACCGGAGGCGATGTGGATCTCGGTCGTGCCCTCGGGCAGCAGATCCGCGGCGGCCTGGTCGAAGAGGGCGCTGGGGCCGCCCTCGCCCTCGGGCGCGGCGGCGGGGGCGGCGCAGCCGGCGAGGACGACGGCGGCGAGGGCGGTGCCCGAGATCAGGACGGCCCGGGAGAGACGGGGGGTGCGGTTCGACATCTGTGACTTCCTTTCAACGTGCGAAGGGCGGGGAGGGGAGCGCGCTGAGGTGCCTTCGAGTGCGCCTTCGTGGGGCGGCGATCACCGGCACCGAGGTGAGTGCGGCCACTTTAGGAAGACGGCATTCCGCGCCCGTTACACTTCGCGTGGGGCGCAAAGGTCGCTCCGAAGGATTGAGCTTTCTGCAGTGGGAGGCGCGCGTGGCGGGTCGTGTGGGCGCCGTGCTCGAGGCCGTGCGGGTGGTCGCCGATCGCCCCGACCCGACCGCGCCGCTCGGCGTCGGGGAGATCGCGCGCACGCTCGGCCGCAGCCTCAGCGCGACGTCGCGGATGTGCGCCGAGCTCGAGCGGCTCGACCTCCTCGAGCGGGCCGAGACCTACGGCGCGTACCGTCTCGGAGCGGGAGCCGTCGCGCTGTCCGGCCGCGCCGCGGCTCCCCTCGCCCGCACGATGCGCTACGCCCTCACGCTCGCGGCGCAGCAGACGGGCGAGACGGCGCTCCTCGCGACGCCCTCGCCCTCGGGAGTCGTCGTGACGGCGGCGGTCGAGTCGCTGTGGACGCTGCACTCCCCCGCCGAGGTGGGCGAGCGTGTGGCGGATCCCCGCAGCGCGATCGCCCGCGCCGCCGATCCGCTGACCCACGCCGACGAGGAGGGTCTCGTCGAGTCGACGATCGGCATGAGCGTCGAGATCGCCTCGACCGTGACGGCGCCCACGGGCGACTGCATCGCCGTGCTCGCGGTGCGGCTGCCCGTCAACCGGCGGGAGCAGAACGGGGTGCGGGCGCGGCGTGCCGTCGTGGCCGCACGCCGCACCCTCGAGACCGCCCTGGAGCAGTGGCTGACCGCCCCGCCGACGGCCGCACCCGGCATCGATCCGGCGCGTCCGACGGGCGTGGAGGCCGCCTGCGCCTCCTCCACCATCTCGCCGACCGCGCCGACACCGTCGCGGGAGCCGCCGCGGCGACCGGCCTGCGAGTCGACCGTGCCCAACGTCTGCTCGACGGATGCCGCGAGGCCGGGCTGGTCGTCGCGGGCGCCGACGGGGGGCTGCTGCAGGTGAGCTGGTCCGTGCACGGCTGGTACCGCGCGGCGGGCATCCCGACCATGATCGCCCGGGGCAAGCCGCTCGTGGCGGAGGCGGCCCACCGCACGCTCACCTGCGGCTTCATCACGGTGCTGAAGGGGATGCGCAGCTTCACGATCGTCGAGGAGCTCGAGATGGCGGGCGAGGGCCTCAAGATGGCGTCCTGGCTCGGCCGGGCGCATCCCATGATCGGCTCGGACGGCGGGCCAGCGCTCGTCATGGACTTCACGCCCGACGAGCTCACGGTGCTGTTCCCGGCGCGCAACACCGCGCAGGAGCTCAGCATGTTCCTCGATCGCGTGCGCCGCACCGTGCGCGACGACGTGCTCTCGATGGAGGCGTTCGAGGACGCGGGGATCGTGTCCATCTCGGCCCCCGTCCGCGACGCGAGCGGCACGGTGGCGGGCGCCGTCTGCCTCGTCGGCACGACCGCGTACATGTACGCCCGGCTCCCCGAGTTCGAGGCCGAGGCCCGGGCCCTCGCCGCGCGCGTCTCGCGCGAGCTCCTCCCCCGCTAGCCCGCGCGGCGGGCGGTGCGCACGATGCCCGCGACGAGCTCCGGCCACAGCTCCCACGGGATGAGGTGCCCCATCCCCGGATGCACCTGCAGCTCGGCATCCGGCATCGCCTGCGCGATCGCGACGGCCGCGCTCCAGCTCAGCACGGGGTCGTGCCGGCCGTGGAAGACGAACGTCGGCACGGTGACGGTGGACAGCACCGGGAGGCGGTCCTCGGCGCGCAGCAGCGCCGCCCACTGCCGGGTGAAGCCGTCGGGGAAGTAGCCGCGCTCGTAGGCCTCGACCGCCTTCTCGCGATGCCAGGCGAGCTGCGGGTCGTACGGGCCGTGCGGAGCGTCGTGGCGCGCGTAGTCCTCCGCGAAGCCCACGAGCTGCTCGAGCTCGAACCGCGGCGCGGGGGCGAGCACGGGGATGTCGTGCAGCACCCAGTCGCCGGGGCCCGGGATCGTCGAGAGCAGCCCGAGGCTCAGCACGCGCTCGGGATGATCGAGCGCGAGCCGCTGGCCGATGATGCCGCCCATCGAGTGGCCGACGACGTGGGCCGCCGCGACGCCGAGGGCGTCGAGCACGCGCACGACGTCGTCCGCCATCTCCGAGACGCCGTAGCCGCCGTCGACGTCCCCGTCGCCGCCCGTCTTCGTCGAGAGCCCCACGTCGCGGTTGTCGAAGCGCACGACGCGGAACCCCTCGGCGACCAGCAGCGCCAGGAAGTCCTCGTGCCACGAGATCAGCTGCGCCCCGCCGCCCGAGACGAGCACGACGAGCGGATGCGCGGCATCCCCCACCACCTCGTAGTTGATGTCGATGCCGTCGGAGCTCGCGAGGGGCACGATCAGACCTCCTGGGGTCGGTAGAGGGGGTTGCCCGAGGGAGGGCCGAAGAGCAGCACGACCTCGGCGGGGGCGTCGGACTCGTTCCGCACGCCGTGCGGCACGCCTTCGGGCACGTACACGGCGTCGCCCGGGCGCAGCGTCGCGCGCTCGTCGCCGACGGTCATCACGACCTCGCCCGCGACGCACAGGTAGAGCTCGTCCTCGGAGTCGACCGAGCAGCTGCCGGGGTCGCCCTCGAGGTGGAAGTGCTCGCCCTCCGACGCCCCGGGCTCGAGGTGGTAGAGCATGACCGAGGTCTCGAGCTTCGTGCGGTCGCGGAAGTACCACTCGATGCCGACGCTGCCGTCACCGCGGTAGAGCGACCAGTCGTGGTGCTCGTCCCCGCGGCGCTGCAGCAGCATCGTCACTCCGCCGGGACCGGGCTCATCGCGAAGCCGAAGAGATCCTTCGGGTTCTCGGGCTCGGCGACGAGGTCGATCTGGGTGACGAGGTCGGTGCCGGCAGTGTCGTCGCGCACGTAGCGCAGCGCCGAGAAGTCCTCGATCGCGAAGCCGACCGAGTCGAAGATCGTGATCGCGTCGGGGCTCGTGCGACCCGGGCGCCTGCCCGCGAACACCTCCCACAGCTCGACGACGGGGAAGTCCTCGGGTTTGCGCTGGATCTCGCCCTCGATGCGCGTCTGCGGCGGGTACTCGACGAACACCTCGCCGCGATCGAGGATGCGCGGGTCGAGCTCCGTCTTGCCGGGGCAGTCGCCGCCGATCGCGTTCAGGTGCATCCCCGGCTTCACGTCGTCGTCGCGCAGCACGATCGCGTTCGCCTTGTCGGCCGTGCACGTCGTCACGACGTCGGCGCCGCGGGTCGCGTCGTGGGCGTCCCGGGCGACGGTGACGTCGAAGCCCAGCGGCTCGAGGTTGCGCACGCACTTGGCGATCGCCTCGGGGTCGGTGTCCCAGACCCGCAGCGACGAGATGCCGACGACCTCGCGGAAGGCGAGCGCCTGGAACTCCGACTGGCTGCCGGCGCCGATGAGCGCCATCGTGCGGGAGTCGGGTCGGGCGAGCTCCCGCGCGACGGCGGCCGAGGTGGCGGCCGTGCGGAGGGCGGTGAGCACCGTCATCTCCGAGACGAAGACCGGGTAGCCGTTGTGCACGTCGGCCAGCATCCCGAACGCCGTGACCGTCGAGTAACCGCGCAACGGGTTGAACGGGTGGCCGTTGACGTACTTGAAGGCGTAGGCGTCGGGGTCGCTGATCGGCATGAGCTCGATCACGCCGAACGGGGTGTGGTTGGCGACGCGCTCCTTCTTGTCGAAGGACTGCCAGCGGCGGAAGTCCTCCGCGATGTAGTCGGCGAGGCCGCGCAAGATGGGGGCCGTGCCCCGCTCGGCGATCCAGCGCGTCATGTCGCGCACGCCCACGAAAGCGGTCATGGTCCCCAGGATCGCCGATGCCGGCGCCGGCTCGCTATGGATGATCGACCCATGTCCCGGCCGTTCACGTGGTGCTCCGACGACTCACCCGCGCCCCGGGCAGCCCCTACGGTGGCGGGGTGACGCAACGCGTGGATGTCGTGGTGATCGGGGCGGGCGCGATGGGGTCCGCGGCGGCGTGGCAGGTCGCCCGGTCGGGCCGATCCGTCGTCGTGCTCGAGCGCTTCACCCCCGGCCACCTCGTCGGCGCCTCGCACGGCGCGACCCGCAACATCTCCGCCGCGTACCCGAGCGACACCTATCAGGGACTGCTCGCCGACGTGCGCCGGCTCTGGGCGGAGCTCGAGGAGGCCTCGGGCACCCGGCTCGTGGACTGGGTCGGGCTCGTGCAGCACGGCGTGCAGGAGCCCCTCCACCGGTTGAAGGCCGTCCACGACAAGCACGGCATCCGCAGCGAGTTCCTCGCACCCGAGGAGGCCGAGGGGCGCTGGCCGGGGCTGCGCTTCGCGGGACCCGTGCTGCACACCCTCGACGCGGGCCGCGTGCGCGCCGCCGAGGCGCTGCGGGTGCTGCGGGAGCGGGCCGAGGCGGCGGGCGCCGAGTTCCACTACGAGACGCCGGTGCGCGACCTCGACGTCGACGGCGACCGGGTGACGGTCGCGACCGACACCGCCGTCTACCACCCGGCACGCGTGATCCTCGCGGCCGGCGCGTGGACGTCGAAGCTCGTCCCGGCCGACGTCCGGCTGCCCGAGCTGCGGGTCACCCAGGAGCAGCCCGCGCACTTCGCCGAGCTCCCCGGCGAGCGCGACTGGCCGAGCTTCATGCAGACGCCGGAGCCCGGCCTCGCGCGCGACGCCTACTGGTACACCCCGACCTACGGCATGCTCACGCCCGGCGAGGGGATCAAGGTCGGCTGGCACGGGGTGGGGAAGGTCGTCGACCCGGATGCCCGCGACTACGCGTACGACGAGGCGCAGATGGATGCCCTCCGCCGCTACGTCGCGGAGTGGATCCCGGGGGCCGATCCCGACCGGTTCACCGCGATCAGCTGCACCTACACGACGACGCCGACGGAGGACTTCGTGATCGACCGGCGCGGTCCGCTCGTCGTCGGGGCCGGGTTCTCGGGGCACGGGTTCAAGTTCGTGCCGACGATCGGCCGCCTGCTCGCGGACCTCGCCGCCGGCGGCGCTCCTCTCCGCGAGTTCGCCCAGCTCTCGTGACCGCGCCTCGAGTGCGTTTCTCCGGAGTTTGGTGTTGCGCTCGCTCTCAGTTGCCGACGATCTCGGGTTTCGCGATCCGGAACTCCGGAGAAACGCACTCCAACTCCGGAGAAACGCACCCTACGCCGGAGAAACGCACCCTAACCGGAGAAGGGGTCAGCGGTCGAGGGAGTTCCGCTCCATGCGGTCGGCGAGGGCCTCGTTGCGGTAGGGGCCGGGCTGACGCAGGGCGTGGATGATGCGCTGCACGACCTCGGCGGGCTTGTCCTGGCTCATCTTGTCCTTCGCCTCGAACCGCGTGACGCGCAGGCGGAAGCCGACGGTGCCGTGCACGATGCGCTCGGCGTACGCCTCGTTCTCGAGCGTGCTCCGCATCCGGAACGGATTCGGCAGCGGGCTCTCGAAGTGGTCGACGAGCCGCTCGAGCACGGCGAGGTTCTCCTCGTCGGAGAGGAGCTCGGGGGTGCCGTAGGCGTGCACGGTCGCGAAGTTCCACGTCGGCACCGCGGGCGAGATGCCGTACCACGACGGCGACACGTAGCCCGACGGACCGTAGAACACGACGCACAGCTCCGACGCGCCGAGGGCGTGCAGCCGCTCGTCGGGCCGACCGACGTGGCTGACGAGCGAGAGGCCGTCGACGCCCTCCTCGAGCAGGAACGGGTAGTGCGACACGACGACCCCGCCGGGCGTCGCGCTCGCCATCGTCGCCCACGGGTGCTCGCGGATGAGCGCCCGCACCGCCTCGGGGTCGGTCAGCGCGTAGTCGGCGTTGTGCCGCATGCTCAGCTCTCCTCTCGGTGCAGCCGTCGCCAGGCGAGCTCGGCGAGCGTCGCGGCCTGCAGCTGCAGGACATCCTCGTCGAACGCGGCCGTCTCGGAGTGCATCGCGGGGGCCTGCACCTCGGTGAGGCCGGGGAGGCGCGCGCCGAGGAAGACGAGCGTGCCGGGAACGGCCTCGAGCACGTAGGCGAAGTCCTCCGACGCCATCGCGGGGGCGGGCATCCTGATCACCCGCTCCGCGCCGACGAGCTCGTCGAGCGTCTCGAGGGTCCGCGCCGTCTCGTCGGGGTCGTTGACGGTCACGGGGTAGGAGTCGACCCACTCGAACTCGGCGGTCGCGCCGTGCGCGGCCACGATCCCCGCGACGAGCTCCTCCAGCCGGGAGTGCACGAGATCGAAGGTCGCGCGCGAGAGGGTGCGGATGTTGACGCCGATCTCGACGCGCGTCGCGAGCACGTTGGGCGCGGCCGAGTCGCTCGAGAGGCGGGTCACCGACACGACGGCGGGGTCGGCGGCGGGGATGCGCCGCGCGACGAACGTCTGCAGCGCGAGCACGACCTCGGCCGCGACCGGGATCGGGTCGATCGCGAGGTGCGGGATGGCGGCGTGCCCGCCCGAGCCCGTCACGCGGATCGTGAGCCCCGTGGCGCTCGCCATGATGGAGCCCGCCCGCGTCGTGAAGCTCCCCGAGGGGAACACCGAGTCGACATGCAGGGCGTAGGCGGCGACGGGCCGTGACGGCCCCGCGTCCAGCACGCCCTCCTCGAGCATGACGCGACCGCCCGCGTGACCCTCCTCGCCGGGCTGGAACATGAGGACGACGGCACCGGGCAGCTCGTCGCGGCGGGCGGAGAGCAGCCGGGCCGCGCCGACGAGTCCGGTCATGTGCAGGTCGTGGCCGCACGCGTGCATCGTGCCACGGGTCGAGGCGAACGGCAGCCCGGTGTCCTCGGCGACCGGCAGGCCGTCCATGTCGGCGCGCAGCAGCACGGTGGGTCCCGGACGCCCGCCGCGCAGCACGGCCGTGAGCGAGGTGAGCGCCGACCCCTGCGTCAGCTCGAGCCCGAGGCCGTCGAGCGCCCGGAGCAGGACGTCGCGCGTCGCCGGCAGGTCGAGCCCGAGCTCGGGATGCGCGTGCAGCTCCCGACGGAGCGCGACGAGGTCGGACTGGAGCGCGGCGGCGTCGTCCCGGAACGTCATGGGCCCAGCATCCCGGAACCGCGACCCGCCCGTCGCCGGACCGTTCCCACACCCCGACGGCGGAGACAGTGGGCATACTGCACATATCGAGGCTGCGAACCCGTCTATAGCGTCGGGGGACATCCGCACCGGCTCACCGACGAGCCGGGCGGGCGACACCACCGTTCCGCGTCCCACCCTCACCCCACGCAGCCTTGAGGAGGCCACGACATGAACAGATTCGCCCGGTTGGGAGCAGCAGCTCTCGCCGCCACGGTGCTGGTCACCGGATGCACCGCCGGCGGAGGTGACGGGGGCGACGACTCGACCCTCTACATCCTCACGAGCGACACCGAGGTCGGCTTCGACCCGGCCACGAGCGTCACCTTCCCCTCGACCTGGCTCGGCCTCGTCGGGCGCCGTCTCACGACCTGGTCGACCGAGTCGGGCACGGTCGAGGTCGTCCCCGACCTCGCGACCGACCTCGGCACGCCGAGCGAGGACGGCACCGTCTGGACCTTCACGCTCAAGGACGACATCTTCTTCGAGAACGGCGACCCGATCACCTCGGCCGACATCAAGTGGGGCGTCGAGCGCACGTTCGCCCCCGAGCTCGCCGGCGGACTGACCTACCACTTCGGCCTTCTCGAGGGCGGCTCGGAGTACACCGGACCGTTCGACGGCGCGACCCTCGATTCGATCGAGACGCCCGACGAGAAGACGATCGTCTTCCACCTCACGACGGCCTACGGCGACTGGCCCTGGATCGTCGCGATGAACGCGTTCGTCCCCGTGCCGGAGGGCGAGGGCACCGACGTCGAGACCTTCGACCAGAAGATGGTCGCGTCCGGCCCCTACAAGGTCGAGTCGAACGAGGACGGCAACGAGACCGTGCTCGTGCGCAACGAGCTCTGGGACCCGGCGACCGACGAGACGCGCACGGCCGAGCCCGACCGGATCGTGTTCCGTCAGAGCCAGAACCCGCAGACGATCGCGCAGTCGCTCATCTCCGACTCGGGCGACGCGCGCACGTCGATGAACTCCTACCCGCTCGGCGGCGCGGAGCTCGCGCTCGTGCACGCCGACCCCGCGGCCGAGGAGCGCCTCGTCACGAGCGACGGCGGGTTCATGTACTACACGGCGCTCAACATGGACAGCGAGGAGCTCTCCGACCCGCTCGTGCGGCAGGCCGTGCACTACGCGGTCGACCGCGACGCGATCGTGCTCGCGCTCGGCGGCGAGGAGGCCGCGGCGCCGCACACCAACGTCATCACCCCGGGCATCGCCGGCTACGAGGCGAACGACCTCTACCCGCGCGACGTCGACAAGGCGCAGGAGCTGCTCGCCGAGGCGGGCTACCCCGACGGCGTGACGCTCGACCTGTGGGTCGCCAACGAGGACACCGCCGCGGCCGAGGCGCTGCAGCAGGGTCTCGCCGAGGCGAACATCACGGTCAACATCACCCCGATGGACATCGGCGTGATGTACGGGGACGCGATGGGCGGCAACCCCGCGTACGACCTGTTCCTGTCCTACTGGATCCCGGACTACCCGAGCGCGAACAGCAACATCAGCCTGCTGTTCGAGTCGATGTACATCGACGGCGGCTACAACCTCTCGCGCACGAACGACCCCGCCCTCGACGCGGCGATCGTGGAGGCCATCTCCACGACCGATCTCGACGAGGCGACGGCCAAGTGGACGGCGATCGACGAGCGGCTCATGGAGATCGGCTCGCTGCTGCCGCTCTACGTGACCCGCAGCTCGTTCCTCCGCGGCAGCGGCATCTCGGCCTTCGAGGTGCCCGCCTACCCCGCGGTGCAGAACTACCTCACGATTAGCCTGGGCGAGTGACCCAGCAGGGCCGTGGGGGGGGGGGCGCGGGGGGGGGGGGGGGGGGGGGGGCGG
>JAEWKY010000335.1 GCA_023457615.1 Actinomycetes bacterium
CGCGGGGGGGGGGGGGGCCGCGGCGTCCGGTGAGCACGAGGTCGGCTCCTGCGGCGAGCGCGTCGGTGATCGGCTGGTGCCCCATGAGGCCGACGATGTGGGTGCAGCTCTCGACCGTCGCGGCGTCGAGCGGACCCGCGGGTTCGAGGGGAGCGACGCGACCGGCGGCGAGGGCCTCGAGCACGGTGTGCGTCGTGAGCTCGCTGTAGATGCGGGCCAGCCGGAACGACAGCCCCTCCTCGGCGGCGATCTCCCGCGCGATGTCGGCGACCCAGTCGACCCCCGAGTCGGTGCCGGACGTGCCGCACGACGTGACGACGACCGGGATGCCGGCCGCCCGGGCGGCGACGAGCATGACGCGCAGGTCGCGCTTCACGGCGCCCCGGGCGCTCTTCGCGGTCGAGGCGCCGAGGTAGTGCGGGCCGGAGTCGGTCGAGCCGCCGTCGACGGCGATCGCGTCGGCGCCCATCGCGATGCCGCGGGCGAGGGTCTCCTCGGGGAACCAGCCGCCGAGCATCCCGATCGGGAAGATGATGCGGACGGAGCCGCTGCGGGCGCCCGCCACGTCGTCGTGTGCGTTCATGTCTCACCTTTCGGAGTGAATCTATTTGCTATAGCAAAGCGCGTCAAGTGCGCCTGCCGGGATGCGGCGACAGCCGCGGGTAGCCTGGGACGCAGTTCGAGAGGATCGAGGCCCGGTGAGTCTGGACGAGGCGCTGACGCAGGTCACGCGATCCGGATCGCTCGCCGCGCAGGTCTACGACGCGATCCGGGCGAGCATCGCCGACGGTCGGCTCGCCGCCGGCGAGCGGGTGACGGAGCGCGACCTCGCGAAGGCGCTCGCCGTGAGCCCCACGCCCGTGCGCGAGGCGATCGGGAAGCTCGAGCACGAGGGCCTGCTCGAGCGCGTCGGGGCGCGACGGCTCCAGGTGGCCGACCACCCGGCCGACACCCTCCACGAGCTCATGGAGGTCGAGATCATGCTGCGCGGCGCCGAGGCCCGGTTCGCGGCGCGCAAGATCACCCCCGAGGCGATCGCGCGGATGCGCGGGTACATCGACGAGCTCGTCGCGGCCCGGGACGGGCTGAGCCTGGTGGAGCAGTTCGCGATGGCGCAACGCTTCGACGCCGAGATCGCGGCCGCGGCGGCGAACCCCGCGCTGCGCGGGCTCATCGACAGCTACGCGATCTACGGGCAGGACTTCCGCCTGAGCCGCGCGGAGGAGGACGCCAAGGACCCCGCCTGGGTCGGGCGGCGCATCGCCGACCACCGCGCGATCGTCGAGGCGCTCGCGTCGGGCGACGAGGATGCGGCGGAGCGCGTCATGCGCGCCCACGCGCGCTCGTCGATCAGGGACCTCTGACGGGTCAGCCGCCGTACCCGCGCATCGCGCGGTACCCCTCGAGCGTGAACCCGGGAGACTCGAGGTAGTCGAGATCGCGTCGTTCCGTCGTGCGCACCGCGTCGACGGCCGACGGGAGGTCGTCGAGGCCCTCCCAGGGCACGATCACGACGCCGTTCGCGTCGCCGTGCAGGATGTCGCCCGTGCGCACGAGCTGACCGTCGACGTGCACGGGGTCGCCGACCTTCGACAGCTCGAACTCCGCGTGCGACACCACGGGGTAGCGGTGGAAGTAGTGGAAGCCCTTCGCGCGCACCTCGGGCAGGTCGCGGAGCGCGCCGTCGGTGACGATGCCGACGGCCCCGAGACGCTGGGCGAGCGTCACCATGATCTCGCCCGCGTAGGCGACGCGGTGGGGGGTGCCGCTGGCATCCTTCATGACGACGACCGTGGGTCCCGCGGCGGCGTCGAGCGCGGCCCAGAGGTCCCAGTAGCCGTCCTGCCGGGCCGGGCGCCCGACGGCGTTGTCGACGGTGACGGTGATCGCCGTGCCGACCATCACCCCGAGCTCGGGGAACGCGCACTGCACGTTGCCGCCGAGGTAGCCCTCGCTGCGGTCGCGGAGCTCGAGGCGCTCGAGCGCGTTGGCCACCGTCGGCGAGTCGACCTCGCGGAGGAACCGGAGGTGGTCGTCGGCGAGCGGGCGGGCGGCGGTCATGGCGTCCTCTTCCTGGGCGGCGGGCCGTTCCTATTTGCAATAGCAAATGGTAGCGTACTGCCGCTGCCGCGATCCGGTGCACGATGAGAGTGCCCCCGGCAGTGAGGTGTCCGCACACGACGATGGAGTCCCCGTGAAACCTGCTGCCCCCGCCCCCGCCGGAACCACCCCGAGCGGCGGGCGGTTCCGACTGCGCGTCGCCCTCCTGGTCGCGCTCGGCATCTTCGCCCAGGAGTCCGTCTGGAACTTCCACGACGCGCAGACCCCCGCCACCCTCGCGATGTACACGACGAGCGCCGCGCTCATCGGGCTCATCATGGGTCTCGACAACCTGCTGGGCATCTTCATCCAGCCGCTCATGGGGCACCTCTCCGACCGCACGCGGTCGCGGTGGGGGCGACGCACGCCCTACCTCGTGATCGGGGTGCCCGTGGCCGCGGTACTCTTCGTGCTCATTCCGTTCGCGCCGACCTTCCCGGTGCTGATCGTCGTCATCGTGCTCTTCGCCCTGACCGCGAACAGCTTCAAGCCGATCTCCGAGGCGCTCGTCGCGGACCAGCAGGTGCCGCAGCACCGCAGCAAGGCGAACGCGATCGCGCGCTCGGCCTCGGGGCTCACGGTCATCGTCTCGGCCCTGCTCAGCCTGTTCGTCGTCGACGAGAGCGTCGAGCTCGCCTACGCGATCTCCGCCGGCCTCATGATCCTCTGCATCGCGATCCTCGTGCTGACCCTGCGCGAGCCGCGCACCGACGCGTACCGCGCGGTCGTCGACGAGGATGCGCAGTCCGACGCCCCGAGGATCCGCTTCTTCCCCGCGCTCGCCGAGATCGTGACCGCGAAGGACAAGAGCCGCCTCTTCATGGTGATCTCGATCGTGCTGGTCTGGGGCTCGTGGGCGGCCATCCGCGCGCTGCTGACGCTCTACGGCATGGAGGTGCTGGGTCTCTCGCGCGGCGACGCGGGAGGCTTCACGCTCCCCGCCGGCATCGTCTTCATCATCGTCGCGATCCCCGTGGCGATCGTGTCCGACCGGATCGGCCGCCGCATCGTGATGCGGGTGGGCGTGGTCGTCTTCGCGCTCGGCGCGCTCGTCGTGTTCGTCTCCGCCTCGGTCGTCGGCACCTACGTCGGCGTGCTCGTCGCCGCCGCCGGCTTCTCGGGGTTCGCGGTCAACGCGGCCGTCATGCTCTGGAACCTCGCCCCGTCGGCGCGACTGCTCGGCCTCTACACTGGCGTCTTCAGCGTCGCCCAGGCGATCGGCTCCGCCGCGGGGCCGGGAGCGCTCGGCGGCCTCGTCGATCTCACCGACTGGAGCCTGCTCATGCCGTTCATCGCGGGGCTCTCCCTGGTCGGGCTGGCGTTCACCTTCGGCGTGCGCCGCGAGTACGCCCCCGTCGAGGCCGACGAGGTGCCCGCCGTCGCCGATCCGGCGCGGAGCGAGTGACCGCGGTCGCGCTGCCGACGGAGGAGCTCCGTGGGGGGCCGGGGGCCCCCCCCCCCCCCCCCCCCCCC
>JAEWKY010000336.1 GCA_023457615.1 Actinomycetes bacterium
GTCGGCGCCGGCCTGCGGGCTCCCCGGCGCGGGGCGGGAGCCGCGGCCTCGCGGGCCGCCCGGCGCGACGTCGGCTGCTCGTCACTCACCTGACGATGATACGGCGCTGCCCGACGACCGGACGTCGCACGGGAGCGGCGCCGGAGGTCTCACACCCGCCGCATCCGGACCCGTTCCGGATGCGGCGTGTGAAAGACCTCCGACGCCGCCGTGCGATCGTCTAGCAGCCGCCCCAGCGCGCCGCGGCGCGGGTGAAGCTGTTCGGCTCGTAGACCCCGCCGTCGCCGTGCGTCATCGCGAAGTAGATGCACACGCCGCCGACCGATCCCGAGACCGAGGGACGGTAGAGGGAGTTCCGATGCGCCGTGGAGTTCCACCACTTCTGCGCGACCGTCGCCCCCGAGTTACCCGAGCCGCCGGCGAGGTTGCCGTCGCAGCCGTAGGACGGAACGCCGTCGCTCCGGACGGAGCCCATGTGGCCCCAGGCGCTGGCCGGGTCGGGGCTCGGGTCCTCCGCCATCCAGAAGAGACGGTCCTCCATGCAGGAGTCGTAGCGGAAGTTCGACATCGGCACCGGGTGCAGGCAGTTCGCGACGCGGATCGAGTTGTAGGTCGCCGCGAAGGAGGCCAGGTCGTCGGTCGTCGTGCCCTGCACGCCGCCACCGGAGACGCGACCGGGAGCACCGCCGACGCCGCCGCCGACGTTGCCGGGGCACGAGAGGCCCTGCGACTCGAGCGCGGCGCGGCGCTCCTGCGTGCCGCTCGCGCGGCCCGCGGCGGAGACCGGCGGAAGCGGCTTCGGCACGGGCTTCTGGGCGAGGTGCTCGGTGTCGACGTTGAGCGCGACCTCCGCGGCGGCCTCGACGTCGATCGACGTCACGGCGGCGGCGAGCGCGGCGCTCGAGGTGTCGGTGAAGAGCGAGGTCGCGGCGACCGGGCCGACCACCGTCGAGGTGGATGCGTTCGCAGGCGTGAGGAAGGAAGGTCCGCCGCCGCCGACGAACGGCAGCACCAGCACCATCACCGTCGTGAAGACGGCCCCCAGGAAGATCGTTCTCTTCATCGTCTCGGGCCCCCCGACCCCGTCCATTCCCCCCGGAATGGACCACCGATCCCCCCGGATCGGCGGGCACGTCGTGTGCCGTGCCTGAAAGTTACGCCCCCCGTTCGCCCGTGACAAGCCCGAAACCGCGGAAAACGGGGGGTCTCCCCGTGAACTGGGGCCAGGGGCGCTGCTAACGGATGACCCCCGGGTGAACGGTCTTCGGGATGCGATCGACGCGAATGTCACCCGCTGACGCGACGCACCGTCTCGAGGAGCCGGGCGGAATACGGAGAGCCACCTGTGGGAATCGAACCCACGACCTATTCATGACGAGTGTGTCCGAGGCCTGTCTGGAGCCACCTGTGGGAATCGAACCCACGACCTATTCATTACGAGTGAATCGCTCTGCCAGCTGAGCTAAGGCGGCCTGGCCCGAGGGCCGTTGGGAAGTTTAGCCGATGCGCGCGTCGTGCGACGACGCGACGAGCTCGTTTCCCAGCTCGAACGCCTGGTCGACGAGCTCGGGCAGCCCGGGCGACTCCTCGGGGTGCTCGAGCCAGGCGAACCAGGCGTGCCGCACGAAGGCGAAGGCGGTGAGCGCGACGAGCCGTGCCCGCGCGGTGACGTCGGCATCCGGCATCCGCGGATGCTGCGCGCGCAGCCGACGCTCGACGATCGCGGTGAGCTCCTGCTCGAAGCGATGCACGGTCGCCATGCGCCGCACGCCGAGCTCGGGGTGGAGCTTCGTGATCGCGCGACGCTCCATGAGCAGCTCGG
Organism: Actinomycetes bacterium; assembly: GCA_023457615.1. GTDB lineage: Bacteria > Actinomycetota > Actinomycetes > Actinomycetales > Microbacteriaceae > Pseudolysinimonas_A. The sequence goes on from JAEWKY010000336.1 coordinate 1,823, forward strand.
GGTCGCTCATGAGCCGCGTCGAGCCGTCGACCATGACGCGGGCGAGTCCGCGCAGGATCGGGCCGCGATCGGCGACGAACCACTCGACCTCGGGGTTGCTCTCGAGGGTGGGGACGTCGCCGAGGATCGCGTCCTCCTTCGTCGGGAAGTAGTTGAAGAAGGTGCGCGGCGAGACGTCGGCGAGGCGCGCGATCTCGTCGACCGTCACGCCGTCGAGCCCGCGCTCGCGCACGACGCGCAGGGCGGCGCGCTGGATCGCCAGTCGCGTCGCGAGGCGCTTCCGCTCGCGGAGGCCGGGCTCGGGGGAGGTCATGCCCTCAGTTTATTGCACGGACTGCAAACTTGCACACGCGCGCCGCGGGCGGCCGCCGGCGTCGACGGCCGCGCCGTCAGCACATCGGATCGGCGTCCGGCACGGTGCCGTCGATGAAGTACGCATCGACGACGCCGAGCACGCACGGGTCGCCCGACGTGTAGGCCGTGTGCCCCTCGCCCTGGTAGGTGACGAGGTGCCCGTTCGCGAGCTGATCGGCGAGCTGCACGGCCCAGACGTACGGTGTCGCCGGATCGTTCGTCGTGCCGACGACGAGGATGTCGGCCGACCCCTCCGCCGCGATCGCGACGCGCTCGCGGGTCGACGGGAAGGGCCAGGTCTTGCAGAGGGAGCCGCCGTACGACATCACGGGCCCGAAGATCGGCGCCGCCTCGGCGAGCAGCACGGCCTCGGCACGCATCGCGTCGTTCGAGGTCTCGCTCACGTAGTCGAGGCAGTTGATCGAGATGAACGCCTCGGTTGAGTTGTCGAGGTAGGTGCCGTCGGGGTTGCGGCCGTTGTACGCGTCGGCGAGGAAGAACGCCGTCGCGGTCTCGCCCGCGAACACCTCGGTGAACAGGTCGTCGAGGAAGGGCCAGTTGTCCTGGCTGTAGAGCGGCAGGATGATCGCGGTGAACATCGTGCCCTGCCACAGCAGGCGCCCGTCGGCCGACGGGAGCGGTGCGGTGGTGAGCTCGGTGAGGAGCGCGCCCGTCGTGGCCATCGCCTCGTCGACGGTCGAGCCCGCGAACGGGCACTCGTCGCGGGCGACGCAGTCGGCGAGGTAGGCGCGGAAGGCGCTCTCGAAGCCCATCGCCTGCGTCTTCGTCACGTCGAAGTCGCTCGTCGCGGGGTCGAGCGCGCCGTCGAGCACGAGGCGGCCGGTCTTCTCCGGGTAGAGGTCGGCGTACGTCGCCCCGAGGAACGTGCCGTACGAGTAGCCCAGGTAGTTGAGCTTCGCGTCGCCGAGCACCGCGCGCAGGAGGTCCATGTCGCGGGCCGCGCTGATCGTGTCGACGAACTGCAGCAGGGGCCCGGTGTGCTCGAGGCAGCTCGCCGCGAACTCGGCGGCCGACCGCTCGTTCTCGGCGATCCAGGTGTCGGAGCCGGGTGCGCCGACGTCGACGATCGTGCCGTCGCCGTAGTTGAACTCGTCGAGGAACGCCGGGTCGTCGTAGCACGACACCGCCGACGACCGGCCGACGCCGCGGGGGTCGAAGCCGACGATGTCGTACCGCGACTGGAGGGTGTCGCTCGTGCCGTAGTCGACGCTGTCGAGCACGAAGTCGTAGCCCGAGCCGCCGGGCCCGCCGGGGTTGATGAGCAGGGAGCCGAGCTTCGCGCCGGTCGCCGGCTGGCGCACGAGCGCGAGCTCGATCTCGGCATCCTGCGGGTTCTGCCAGTCCATCGGCGCGCGCGCGGTCGTGCACTGCATGCCGTTGCCGCACGGCGTCCAGCGCAGCACCTGCCCGTAGTACTCCTCGAGGTCGGCGTCGACCTCCTCGCCCGTCGGCGTCGACGTCGAGCCGCCCGACGACGGTGGCAGGAACCACTGGAGGCACCCGCTCAGGGTCGCGGTGACGACGACCGCGACCAGCAGGAGTGCGGCGGGGCGGGAGCGCTTCATGTCAGGCCTTTCCGGGAACGGCGGGGATCGAGCGCACCGCGCTCACGAGCATCGCCTCGAGCGCGAGCACGGGCGCGACGTTGCCCTCGATGCGCGTGCGCGCCGTGGTGATCGCGTCGAGCGTCGCGAGCGTCTGCGCGGGCGGGCCCGCCCGCGCGGCGCGCTCGAGCTCCGACTAGATAGCGAGGTTGA
>JAEWKY010000337.1 GCA_023457615.1 Actinomycetes bacterium
GGGGGGCCCGCCCCCCCCCCCCGCGACGACGAGCGCGCTGCCCAGCGCGAGGAGCGACGCGGCCAGGGTCGACGTCCCGGTCGTGTCGACGCCGCTCGTGGCGAGCGCTCCCCCGCCGGGCGCCGCCACGGGGTCCGGCACGTCGACGGGGATGCTCACGGTCGAGCTCGCGCTCACGAGGGCGGCGCCTCCGGGCGCGACGAGCTCCGCGCGCGCCGAGTTGGCGATCGCCGCGTCGGCGAGGTCGGCGGCGACGACCGTGTACGCGGCGACGCAGTCGAGCGAGTCGCCCGGGGCGACGGTCGTCGCGGGGCAGGTCACCGCACCGAGCACCCCCGAGCCGCTGAACGACTCCTCGACGACGACCGGGTTCGTGAGCGTCACGTTGCCCGCGTTGACGATGCGGAACCGGTAGCCGAGCTCCTGCCCGGCGGCCGAGACCGCGGCGCGATCGACGGTCTTCGCGAAGTCGACGGCCGGTGACCGTGGGATCGCGACACCCGCCGACGATGGAGCCGACGTGACGAGACCGCCCGAGGCAGCCGAGGCCGACGCGGTCGCGGTGTTGTCGACCACGCCCGCGTCGACATCCGCCTGGGTGAGCACGTAGTCGGCCGTGCAGTCGGCGAAGGCGCCCGGCGGGATCGCGCCCGCGGGGCAGGTCGCCGCCGGCGCGGTGCCCGCCCCCGTGAAGGCGGTCTCGTCGATCGCGAGTCCGCTGAGCGCCACGTTGCCCGTGTTGGTCACCCGGAACCCGTAGTCGACGCGGTCGCCCGCGGCGTCGGCGCCCGACGACGTCACCGACTTGACGAGCGAGATCGCGGGCGCGGGCGTCAGCGGCACACCCACCGTGGAGGGGGCCGCGGCCGCGCGCGTCGCCGATCCGACGGGCAGCCCCGAGGCCGAGGCCGTGTTGCTCACACCGCTCTGCGCCACGTCGGCGGGCGTGAGCGTGTAGCTCGTCGTGCACGTCGTCTGCGTCCCCGGCGCGAGGGTCGTGGCGGCGCACACCGCCGTCGGCAGCGTGCCGGACCCGTCGAAGGCGATCTCGTCGATGCGCACGTCGCCGATCCCGACGTTGCCCGTGTTGGTCACGACGAACGTGTAGTTCACGACGGTGCCGACGGTGAAGTCCGCGACGTCGGTCAGATCGGCCGACTTGACGACGCTCAGCCCGGGAGCCGCGACGAAGACGACGTCGATCGTGATCGTGCTGTCGTCGATCTGGCCGCTCGAGTCGGTGATGCGGTAGGCGACGGGGGTCGTGGTGCCGAGGAACGAGGCGTTCGGGGTGAACTCGACGTCGCCCGTGAGCGGATCGACGACGTAGACCCCGTCCGCGGTCGTGAGGGTCGTCACGGGGGTCGTGCCGTCGAGGAGCCGCACGGACTCGTCGACGAGGACGGCTCCGACTCCCGGGGTGTCGTCGGCGTACGGCGAGACGGTGACGGGAACGCCCTGCCCGGTCGTCGCGCTGTCCGGCGCCGCGACCGGGCTCGGGGCGTCGAGGACGAGCGAGACGTTGTCGATGTAGGCGTCGTTGGCCGGCGCGACGAAGCGCTGCGTGACGATCTGGATGACGACATCCCGGGTGCCGACGGGCAGCCGCTGGGTCTGCGCGAACGGCACGAAGCCCGACACGTTGCCGCGATCGACGGGCAGCACCGGCCCGAAGGTCACGGTCGCGAGCGTCGCGGCGGCCCCGTCGCGGAACGTGTACACCACCCGCGCGTTGTCGGCCTGGGTCGTGTAGCCGCCGATGTAGGCCGAGAGCAGCGCATCGACGTTGCCGTTGTCGATCGCGGCCGCGGACGGCGCGAGGTCGATCGTCTGGCTCGCGGTCGACGCCCCGCCCTGCCCGGTGAGCAGGGCGACGCCGCCGGGGTAGGTCGCCCCCGTGGCGCCCGCCGGACCCACGATGATCGAGGGAGGGTAGCCGCCCACGCCGTGCGTCTGGCGCAGGAGTCCGCCGGTCCAGCCGACCGTGACCGGCTGCTCCCCGCCCCCGTTGACGACGAGCTCGCCGGGCTGGAGCACGACCGGGTCGGCGTCCGCCCGCGTCGTCGGCCACGCGGCGAGGGTCCCGGCGAGCAGGAGAGTCGCGGCGACCGCGGCGACGAGACGGCGCGGACGGCGCACGGATTCCAGCGACACGTGTAACCCCCGAGAAAGCGAATGATCCCCAGGTCTCACTCTAGGGGCGGTGACGTCACTCCGTGCGGTCGAGGCGCGCGACGCCGATCTTCGAGTCGGCCATGCCGTAGAAGACGTACGGGATGCCGTCGATCTGCTCGATCGCGGTGGGGAACACGACGTTCGGCACGATGCCGCTGCGCTCCTCCTCGGTCTCCGGGGCGAGCAGCGGCACCTCCGACCGCGCGACGACCTCCCACGGCCGCTCGGCGTCGAGGATCATCCCCCCGGCGGCGTAGTTGACGTTCTGCTGCTGCTCGAACGACGACCGCGCGAGCTCGCCCGTCACGCCGTGGTGCAGCAGCAACCAGCCCTCCGGCACGCGGAGCGGCGGGGGCCCGCCGCCGATCTTCAGCTCCTCGAAGGGGAACTCGGGGCCGGCGAGCATCCGCGACTGCCGCCAGAGGGTGAGATTCGCGAGATCGCGCTCGACGTCGGCGAGCGGGACGAACGCGATCCAGATGCTCTGCCGCGGGTCGTCGACCCCGGCGGGCAGCCGCACGCCCTCCGACGCGCGCACCTCGCCGAGATCCCACATCGGGCGATGGAGCACCGCGAGGCTCTCGGTGCCGTCGGGCGCCGTGACCGGCTCGGGGAAGAAGACGGTGTCCTTGTTGTGGAAGAGGTTGAGGTCGATGTCGAGCTCGTCGTCGTAGGCGAAGAGCGCCGGCCCGAGGCGGCGCCAGGTGCGCAGATCGTCCGAGACCGCGAGCGCCGTCCGCGGGCCGAGCGGACCGTAGGCGACGTAGGTCATCACGTGCAGCCCGAGACGCGCCACGAACGTGACCCGCGGATCCTCGACGCCCGCGTTCGCCGCCCCGCGCTCGAACCCGCGGTCCGGCGCGAGCACGACCCCCTCGCGCTCGACGCCGACGGGGATCCCGTCCTCGACGACGACGCGGGCGAGCCCCACGCGCGAGACGTTGCCGGACGCGACCAGGCGCGGCAGCAGATAGAGGGCGCCGTCCGCGCCGCGACCGCTGCCGGGGTTGAGCACGCCCTCGGCCTCGAGGTCGTCGCCCGGCCGAGGCGTCATCACGATGCCGACCCGCGTCAGGCCGTAGGGGAAGCTCATCCTTTGACTCCGGATCCGAGGTTGGTCGAGGTGAAGTAGCGCTGGAACACGATGAACAGTGTGACGGCAGGCACGGCGAGCACGAAGGCTCCCGCGAGCGACGCGCCGAACGGATTGCTCGCGGTCGCGGCGACGTTGCTGATGTAGTTCGCGAGCGACACCGCGAGCGGCTGGAGCGACTCGTCCTTCGTGATGAGGAACGGCCAGAGGAACTCGTTCCACGGCCCGATGAAGGTCAGCAGCACGACGGTCAGCAGCGCGGGACGCACGAGCGGCAGCGCGACGCTCCAGAGCAGGCGCAGCTCCCCCGCCCCGTCGATCCGCGCCGCCTCGAACAGGTCGCGCGGGATGCCGATGAAGTACTGCCGGAAGATGATCACCGCCGACGAGTTGATGAGGAACGGCAGGATCATCCCGAGGTGACTGTCGGCGAGGCCGTAGTCGCGCGCGATGAGCACGTAGAGCGGGATCATGAGCAGCTGGAACGGCACGACCTGCACGAGCAGGGCGAGCGCGAACGTCACGCCGCGCCCCCGCCAGTGCAGGATCGCGAGCGCGTAGCCGGCGAGCGCCCCGAACACGACGGTGCCGAGGATGACCCCGCCGGTGAAGATCCCCGAGTTCAGCAGGCCCGTGCCGAGCGAGATCCGCTCGTTGATCTCGACGTAGTTCTGGCCCGTGAGGTTCGCCGGGTTCGGGAAGGCGCCCGCGATCGTCGGATCGGGCTCGGTCTGCAGCGACCCGATGAACATGTAATAGAACGGGAAGAGGAAGGCGACCGCGCCGACCGTCAGCACGACGTAGCGCAGCGCCGTCTGCAGGCGGCTCATCGGTCCTCCCCTCCCACGAAGCGTCGCTGCAGCCACGCGATGACGAGCACGAGGACGATCAGGATCACGCCGATCGCGGCGGCGGTGTCGGGCGTGCCCTGCTGGATGCCGCGCTGGTAGATGAGGAGCGCCGGCGAGGTCGAGGCGCCGTCCGGCCCGCCGCCGGCCGTCAGGAGGTAGGGCTCGGTGAAGAGGTTCGCGCCCGTGATCGTCGACAGCAGCACGACGAGCAGCGTCGCGGGGCGCACCGACGGCACGGTCACCGAGAAGAAGCTCCGCACCTTGCCCGCGCCGTCCATCTGCGCGGACTCGTAGAGCTCCTTCGGCACCCCCTGCAGGGCGGCGAGGTACAGCAGGATGTAGAACCCGAGACCCTTCCAGGTCACGAAGAGGGCGATGGTCGGCATCGCGAGACCCGTGTTGACGAGCCACGACGGGTCGGGGGCGAGCGGTCCGAGCAGCGTGTTGACGAGGCCGTCGCCGTTGAACAGGAAGAGCCAGACCGCGACCACCGCGACGGAGGCCGTGACGTAGGGCACGTAGAAGCTCACGCGGTAGAACGCGCGGGCGCGCACGACGCGGTTGAGCGCCGTGGCGAGCACGAGCGCGAGCACGACGGTGAGCGGCACGTTGAGGAGGAGGAAGACGCCGACGTTGCCGAAGGAGCGCCAGACGAGCGGGTCGGTCACGACGTTGCGGAAGTTGTCGAGCCCCACGAAGGGACGGTCGACCTCGTAGCCCGGGGCGGTGAAGAAGTAGTCGTGGAACGCCATGTAGACCGAGAACCCGAGCGGGAACGCGAACACGACGATGACGAACGCGAGGTACGGCGCGCTGAACAGGATGCCGAGCGGGTTGCGCCCGAGCGGACGGCGTCGCGGACGCCGGGGCGCGAGAGCGGCGGGGGTGGTGGCGGTCGCGGTCACGGACCCTCCTAGGGCTGTCGGGCCAGGTCGTCGAACTTGACGGCGGCGTCGTCGAGCGCCGCCCGCACGTCGGCGTCGGGACCGCCGAAGATCACGGCCCCCGACCACGCGTCGCGCAGCGCTTGCAGCATCGCGACGGTGTTGGGCGAGGTGGGCACCTCCACGACGCGCGCCGCCTGCTCGCCGAAGGCCACGTAGTCGGGGTTCGCGGCGAAGTAGTCGGCGTAGGTCTCGGCGAGGCCCTCGCGCAGCGGCATCTGTCCGGTCAGCTCGAGGAACAGCCCGTCCTGCTCCTCGCTCGTCGCGAACTTCAGCACCTCCCACGCCGTCGCGGGGTGGTCGCAGGCCCGGTAGAGGCCGATGTTCTTCGCGTCGCTGAACGTCCAGATCTCGTCGGTCGGCATCCCCCCGCTCGTCGGCACGGGCACGGAGCCCCAGTCGACGTCCTCGTAGACGGAGATCGCCCACGGCCCGACGATGGACATCGCGGCCTGCCCGTCGGCGAACGCGTCGCCCGTGTACTTCTCCTGCCCGGCGAGGCCCTCCGTGTAGAGCGTGTGCCAGAACTCGGCCACGGCGGCGCCCTCGTCGCTCGCGAAGGTCGAGGCGTCCCCGTCGAGCAGCGGCGCGCCGCCGGTCTCCGCGGCGTACAGGGGCAGGAAGTCGAACTGGATCTGGAAGAACTCGCTCGTCGGAGCGGGCCAGATGGCATACGGGGCGGCGCCCGACTCGACGAGCGTGCGCGCCGTGTCGAGGAACTCGTCGTAGGTCGCGAGGCGCGGCTCGTCGGGATCGAGCCCCGCCTCGGCGAACAGCTCGCGGTTGTAGAAGATCTGCACGGGGTTCGACTTCCACGGCAGCTGGAAGTAGGCGCCGTCGGCGCTCGCGTACTGGGCGGCGAGGTCGCCGCTGCGCTCCTCGATGTACTCCGCGCCGCCCTCGAACCGCGTCAGGTCGAGCAGGCCGCCCTGCTTGGCGAACTGGCCGACCGCCGCCGGGGCGGTGTTGAAGACGAGGCACGGGGCCGTTCCCGCGGCGATCGCGGCGCCGAGCACCTCCTCCGAGCTGCGCCCGGCCGGGATCTCCTGAGCGGTGATCTGCTCGTCGGGATGCTCCGCGTTCCACGCCTCCACCATCTGCTGTCCCCAGGCGAGCTCCTGCTCGTTGTTGGAGTACCAGATGTCGATCGGGCCGGTGCTGTCGAGGGGGCCGCCGGTCGAGCCGCCCGCGCCGCAGGCGGTGAGCCCGAACGCCGCGAGCGCCGCCACAGCCCCGACCGTCGTCGTCCGTCGTCGCACGAGTGCTCCCTCCCCAGCCACCCCGAACCTAGGAGCGGGCCGGGCACGGCGGTGAGGGTCTTGACACCCCGGACGCGCGGGACTATTCCGCCGCGGGGATCGGCTCGGCCGGGAGCTTGCGCACCCGCGCACGACGACGACGACGCTCGGGGATCATCGAGCGCATCTCCTCGAGCTTGCCGAAGCACAGCAGCCGGTCGCCGGCCTCGAGCGACACCCGGTTGCGCGGGTTCGGGATGACGGTCGAGCCGCGGTGCAGCGTGAGCACCGTGATGTCGCGCTCCCCGAGCTCCGACTCCCCGAGGGTCTTGCCGACGAAGCTGCCGTTGTTGTGCACGAGGATCTCGGCGACGCCGTAGCCGGTGGAGACCGAGAGCCGCTGCCGCACGTCGATCTCGGGGAACGCGACCTGGTTCGCGACGTAGTCGACGATGGCGCCCGCGACATCCAGCTGCGTCGCCGCCTCGATGCCCTGCAGGCCCGGCGACGAGTTGACCTCCATCACGAGCGGACCCTCGGCGCCCTCGAGCATGTCGACGCCCGCGACGCGCAGCCCCATGATCTGCGCCGACCGCACCGCGATCTCCTCGTACTCGGGCGTGAGGTCGACGCGCTCGACGGTGCCGCCGCGGTGCACGTTCGAGCGGAACTCGTCCCCCTGCGCGGTGCGCCGCATCGCCGCGACGACGCGGTCTCCGACGACGAGGGCCCGCACGTCGCGGCCCTTGCTCTCCGCGACGAAGTGCTGGATGAGCACGTTCTGGTTGGTCGACTGGAGCGTCTCGATGATCGCCTCCGCGATCTTCACCTCGGGGGCGAGGATGACGCCGATGCCCTGGGTGCCCTCGAGGAGCTTGATGACCACGGGGGCTCCGCCGACGCGCTCGATCGCCGGCCGCACGTCGGCGCGGTTGCGCACGAACGTCGTCGCCGGCATGCCGATGTTGTGCCGGGACAGGATCTGCGTCGCCCGCAGCTTGTCGCGCGCGTTCGAGATGCCGTTCGCGGTGTTGGGCGTGTAGACGTCCATCTGCTCGAACTGGCGCACGACGGCGGTGCCGAAGTAGGTGATCGAGGCGCCGATGCGCGGCAGGATCGCGTCGTAGTCGGAGAGACGGTTGCCGCGGTACTGCAGGTCGGGCTCCGAGCCCGTGAGGTCGATGCCGAAGCGCAGCGTGTTGAGCACCCGCACGTCGTGCCCGCGCTGGAGCGCCGCGGCCTTGAGCCGCTGCGTCGAGTACGCCTTGGGCGCGCGCGACAGGATGGCGAGTTTCATGGAGAGGGGCCTGACAGGATGGTGGCGTGAACGAGCGCTCCCATTCAAACACCCTCGCGGGGTGGCGGGAATGGGTGCAGCTGCCGGGTGTGGGGATCCCCTGGATCAAGGCGAAGCTCGACACGGGCGCCCGCACCTCGTCGCTCCACGCCTACAAGATCAAGGTCTTCGAGCGCGACGGCGACGAGTGGGTGCGTTTCCGCGTGCGACCCTGGCAGGAGTCGTCCGACGACGAGACGCTCGTCGAGCTGCCCGTGCACGACCGACGTCGCGTGCGGTCGTCGTCGGGTCACGTCGAGGAGCGCGTCGTCGTGCGCATGCCGATCGTGCTCATCGGACGCGAGGTCGCCGCCGAGGTGACGCTCACCAATCGGGATGCGATGGGCTTCCGCATGCTCATCGGGCGCGAGGCGCTGCGCCGCGGGTTCGCCGTCGCGTCGGGGCGATCGTTCCTCGGCGGTCGCGCGCCTCGGGAGGTGCGCCGACGCAACCGAGGACGCAGCGATCCCTGACGCGCGCTCGGGCGTCACCCGCTCGTGACCTCGAGGGCGAACTCGCGATCGAGGAGTTCGCCCAGTCGGGCCGCCTCCGCGGCGAGACGCTCGCCGGGCACCGGCCCCGCCTGCTCGAACCAGAGCACCTCGAGGCGGCCCGTGACCGCCCTCCAGCTGCCGCTCACGACGCCGCCGCGCAGGACGAGGTTCGACCCCCTCGAGGCGACGGCCCGGCGGGCGGGCGGCACGACGCGTGGATCGGCGGTGCCGGGTCCGAGCACCCACGGGTCGTAGCCGGGCAGCAGCCGCACCTCGTCGCTCGGCGCGGTGCCGGCGATCGCGTCGACGTGCTCGGCCAGGCAGAGCGCGGCGCCCGCGTCGGTCTCGATCTCGACGAGCCGGCCTTCGAGCGAGCTCAGCCATCCGGTGAGCCGCCGTCCGCCGGCGCTCAGCCCCTCGCCGAACCGGTACTTCAGGTTCGAGACGGTGACCGGGCCGTACGACCCGACGTACGTGACGAGGGCACGCGGTCCGGCCTCGTCGAGGTCGGGGATGCCGTTCCAGCCCGGCACGCCGTCCAGCGAACGGAAGGTGGGGGCACCGTCACGCGTCGGGCCGAGGGAGAGATCGCCCTGCCAGGCGAACGGCTTGAGGAAGGTCTGCGAACCGGATCGCAGCGCCTCACCCAGGTGCACGAACGCGGAATCGGCCGTGACGGCGGCGACGAGTTCGTCGCGCGTGAGCGGTCCGTCGGCGAGAGCGTCTCGCACGAGCGCGCGGAGCGGCTTCCACGCCTCGGGGCTGAGGCCGTAGAAGCTCTGCCAGTCGGGGAGCTCCCACTGCCGCTGGGACCCGCGGAGCGCGAGCAGATCCGCGGCGGCCCGCGGCGTGACGAGGTGGGTGGCGCCCCCGAACAGGTAGGTCTTGAGGATGCGCCCCTCGTCGAGCGCCCTCGCCACGGCACCTGCGTCGGCGCGGGCGCGTCGAGTTCCGACGGCGAGCTCGACGTCACCGGTGCCCGCCTGGAGAGAGACGACCCCCTCGACCGCCGCCTCGACGGACGCTGCGGGGAACCGCCCGAGGAAATGGCGCTCGAGACGCCACGCGAGCGCGCGCGACCACGGGATGACCATGTCCGCACGCTAGCGCCCGCCCACGGCTCGGCTCGGCTCGGCTCGGCTGTGCGAGAGAATCGGAACGTGAGCGACGCGAACGCGACCGAGGCCCCGCCGAGCTGCTACCGGCATCCCGGCCGCGCGACGTACATCTCGTGCCAGCGCTGCGGGCGGCCGATCTGCCCCGACTGCCAGAATCAGGCGGCCGTCGGCGTGCAGTGCCCCGAGTGCGTCCGCGGGGCGCAGACCCCGGCCGTGCGCCGCGCGGGCAGCTGGACCCAGGCGCTCCGGCCGCGGCGCTCGGTCGTCACGTTCGTGCTCATGGGCGTCATCGCGCTCGTCTACGCGGGCCAGTGGCTCACCGGCCAGTGGCTCACGGGGGCGTGGGTGCTCGCCGCCCAGGTGGTCGGGGCGGAACCCTGGCGGCTCATCACGTCGACGTTCCTCCACTCGCCGGCCAGCTTCATCCACATCGTCTTCAACCTCTATGCGCTCTACGCGCTCGGACCGGCGCTCGAGGCCTTCCTCGGCCGCGCGCGGTTCCTCGCGCTCTACCTCGTGGCGGGGCTCGGCGGCTCGATCGGCGTGCTGGCCGTGTACGAGCTCTTCCTCGTGACCGGCGGTGCGCTCGCCCAGGCGACGGGCGGCTTCCTCACGCCGAGCCTTCTCGTGCTCGGCGCCTCCGGCGCGGTGTTCGGGCTCATGGGCGCCTACCTCCCGCTGCGCAGGGCGATCGGCGTCAACATCGGGCAGCTCGCGATCGTGCTCGGCATCAACGTCGTGATCGGCTTCGTCGCGACCGGCATCGCGTGGGAGGCGCACGTCGGCGGTCTCGCGGTCGGGGCGGCCATCGGCGCCGTCTACCTGCGCACCCGTCGTCCCGCGCAGCGGCGCGCGCAGGTGCTCGGCGTCGCCGGCATCGCCGTCGCGCTGCTCGTGGTCTTCGGGCTGTTCGTGCTCTCCGCGCCCGGCGCCTACGGCCTCTAGCCCTCCGAGAGAAGGGCGGCTCGGGAGCCGACCGATCCGGGTCTGCGTCAATCCCAGACGAGGAAACGATCGCCCTCGTCGACGACGCTCCAGTCGCCGCAGCTCCACCCCTCGCGCGGCAGCTCCTCGGTCGACCACCAGCCCGGCACGGGCGTGGGGTCGCCCGCGACGGCGCCCTCCTCGCAGTACTCGGCGGTGAGGCCGCCCTCCGACGTGAACGCCATCACCTGCCCCTCGTCGAGGGTGTTGTAGGCGAGACGGATGCCGCGCGCGTCGTCGGGCACGAGGTCCGGGATGCGGACGGCGTCGCTCGACTCGTTCGCCTTCTCGAGGTTCGGGTACATCGTGTCCGCGACGGAGTTGATGCCGAGCGCCTGGCAGCCGGCGAGGAGCGGGACGACGAGCGCGAGGGCGACGGCGGGCAGGAGGCGACGGCGGGAGATCATGCTCCCAGCGAACCGCCCGAGCGGTCGGGACGGCGTCGGCCCGGGGGCGGATCGGCGTCAGCACGCAGGAGGATCGGCGGCGGCCGGAATCATCCCCGAGACGGGAGAACCCCCGGAGATCCCGGGGGTTTCGACGAGCTGGGGTACCTGGACTCGAACCAAGAACAACTGAACCAGAATCAGCCGTGTTGCCAATTACACCATACCCCAAGGCGCCGACCGAGGGCCGGGCCGACTGACAACTCTACCGTACGCGGGGCGCCCCTCGGCACCGCCTCAGAGGGTCGCGCGGAACCGCTCGAGCCGCGCGAGCGTCGCGTCCTTGTCGAGGATCTCCATCGACTCGAAGAGCGGCGGCGAGATGCGGCGACCGGAGATCGCGGTGCGCAGCGGACCGAAGGCGTCGCGCGGCTTGAGGCCCGCGCCGTCGATGAGCTCGGCCCGCAGCGCCTCCTCGATCGCGGCCGTCGAGAAGTCGTCGAGCCGCTCGAGCGCGGCGTACGAGGCGTCGAGCACGAGCCGCGCCTGGTCGACGTCCTTCGGCAGGGCATCCGCGTCGTACGCGAGCGCGTCGGAGGGCGTGAAGAGGAAGGCGAGCAGCCCCGGCGCCTCGGAGAGCACCGTCATGCGCTCCTGCACGAGCGGGGCCGCCTCGCGCAGGATCGCGGCCTCGGCGGCGGTCGGCGGGTCGGACACGAGCCCCGCGAGATACGGCACGAGGCGCTGCTCGAACTCGGCGGGCGCGAGCATCCGGATGTGGTCGCCGTTGATCGCGTCGGCCTTCTTCTGGTCGAAGCGCGCCGGGTTCGGGTTCACGTCGCGGATGTCGAACGCGGCGACGAACTCCTCCTGCGTGAAGACGTCGCGGTCGGCGGCGATCGACCAGCCGAGCAGCGCGAGGTAGTTGAGCAGCCCCTCGGGGATGAAGCCGCGCTCGCGATGCGCGAAGAGGCTCGACTCGGGGTCGCGCTTGGAGAGCTTCTTCGAGCCCTCGCCGTAGACGAGCGGCATGTGCGCGTACTGCGGGATGAAGTCGGTGACACCGATCTCGATGAGCGCGAGGTAGAGCGCGATCTGCCGTGGCGTCGACGAGAGGATGTCCTCGCCGCGGAACACGTGCGTCACGCCCATGAGCGCGTCGTCGACCGGGTTCACGAACGTGTAGAGCGGAGCGCCGTTCGGACGCACGACGACGAAGTCGGTGAACGATCCCGCCGGGAAGGTGATCTCGCCGCGGATGAGGTCGTGGAACGAGAGGTCGGTGTCGGGCACGCGCAGCCGCAGGCTGGGAGAACGGCCCTCGGCCCGGAACGCCGCGCGCTCCTCCTCGGTGAGGGCGCGCTCGAAGTTGTCGTAGCCCTGGCGCGGATCGCGGCCGTTCGCGACGTTGCGGGCCTCCATCTCCTCGGGCGTGACGTAGCTCTCGTAGAGGAGCCCGGCATCCTTCAGTCGCTCGACGAGCCCGAGGTAGATGTCGGTGCGCTGCGACTGCCGGTAGGGCTCGTGCGGGCCGCCCTTCTCGACGCCCTCGTCCCAGTCGATGCCCAGCCAGGTGAGCGCGTCGATGAGCTGCAGGTAGCTCTCCTCGCTGTCGCGGGCGGCATCCGTGTCCTCGATGCGGAACACCATCTTCCCGCCGGCGTGCCGCGCGTACGCCCAGTTGAAGAGCGCGGTGCGCACCATGCCGACGTGCGGGGTGCCGGTGGGCGACGGGCAGAAGCGGACGCGCACGTCGGCGCCCGTGGCGGTGGAGAACGGAAGCGAGGACATCGGCTCCGAGCTTAGGCCGCGAGCGGTCGGCGGCCGGCCGTGCGCAGGGCGAGGGCCGCGAGCACGACGGCGACGAGCGCCATCGCGACGAACGACAGCCCCGCGTAGCCGATCGCGGCGAGCAGCACCCCCGAGAGCGCGGCGCCGACCCCTCCCGCGAGGCTCATCGCGAGGTCGGCGCGGCCCTGCACGATCGTGCGGCGCACGGGCTCGGCGCTGTCGGTCACGAGACCGGAGGCCGAGACGGTCGAGGCGCTCCACCCGAGCCCGAGCAGGATGAGGCCCGCGAGCACCCAGCCCGACGACTCGGCGCCGAACGACGTGCAGAGGAGGGCCGCGAGCAGCATCCCCTGCCCGAGGCCGATGACGGGCTCGCGCCCGAGCCGGTCGGAGAGGATGCCCCACAGCGGCGAGAGCCCGTACATGCCCGCCACGTGGAGGCTGATCGTGAGGCCGACGATCACGAGCGTTGCGCCGTGGTCGACGAGGTGCACGGGCGTCATCGCCATGACCGACGCCATCGTCGCGTGGCTGAGCGCGAGGGTCAGGATGCCGGTGAGCACGCCGTTCCGATCGGCGGCGCGCGCCGCGACGGCCGGGACGCCGCGCTCCACCCCCAGCCGCTCGGCCGTCTTCAGCGGATCGGGACGCAGCGCGAAGCGATAGATCGCGACCGCGACGAGCTGGGCCGCGAGCGCGAACACGAAGACCCCCGAGAGCGCCGGCAGCCCGATCGCGAGGCCGAGCACGTCGCCCGGTCCGATGAGGTTCGGGCCGAGCACGGCGCCGAGCGTCGTCGACCAGACGACGATCGCGAGGTCGCGGCCTCGGCGGTGCGGAGCGGAGAGGTCGGTCGCGGCGAACCGCGACTGGAGGTTGACGGCGGTTCCGACACCGAGCATCGCCATCGCCGCGAGGAAGAGCGGGAAGAGCCCGAGGGCGTTGGCGGCGAGACCGAGCACGGCGCCCGCGGCGGCGATGCCCGCGCCGGTCGCGAGCGCCGGGG
>JAEWKY010000338.1 GCA_023457615.1 Actinomycetes bacterium
GCGCCGGGGGCGGGTTCCGCGCCGCCCCCGGCGACAGCCGGGTTCACCTGCGCCAGGCGACGGTGCCGCGCGCGAGCACGCCGCCTCCGGCATCCACCGCCACGAGCTCGGTCGACCCGGCGCGCCCCTCGATCCGGAACGGCCGGTCGACGTAGACGGGCGCGACGGCGGTGAAGCGGAACCCGGCGACGTCGCCCGCGCGGTGGCGGCGCGCGGCGTCGAGCAGCAGGATGCGCGTGAGCGGCCCGTGCACGAGGAGGTCGTCGAGCCGCTCGACCTCGCGCGCCCACGTGCGGTCGTAGTGCACGAGGTGCGTGTTGAAGGTGAGCGCGGAGAAGCGGAACAGCTGCCGGGCGTCGAGCACGACCTGCTCGGACCAGTCCGCGGACTCGGTCGGCGCGGGCTGCACGGGCGCCGCCGGGGCAGCGGGATCGGCGGCCTCGAGGAAGACGTCGTGCCACGTGCTCTCGATCGCGAGCTCGCCGCCGACGCGGTACTCGCGCACGAGGTCGGCGAAGACGAGCCGGCCCGAGCGTCCGCTCTTCTCGACGAGCGCGCCGGCGCGCACCTCCTGCGTCACCTCGTCGCCGAAGCGCAGCGGGCGGTGGAAGATCGTGTCCTCGCCGGCGTACAGGCGGCGGGGCAGGTCGATCTCGGGCAGCACGCCGTCGCGCGCGGGCGTGCCGTCGGCCCGCAGATCGGCGAAGTCAACGTCGAACGGGAAGGTCAGCCCCTCCCAGCCCGGGGGGAGCGCCGCGCCGGGCGTCGGCACCGGGGCGTCGGGTGCGAACGTCGACCTGTAGGCGGCGGCCGTCGCGGTCGCGAGGGTCTCGGTGCGCATCCTGCTCTCCGTCCTAGGCCACGCCGGCGGCGGTGAGGGCCGCGACGACGCGCGACGGCACGGGCCGCCCGAGGGTGCGCGACATCCACTGCGACACCCGCACGAGCTGCTCCAGGTCGACGCCGGTCTCGATGCCGAGTCCGTGCAGCATCCAGACGAGGTCCTCGGTGGCGAGGTTACCGGTGGCGCCCTTCGCGAAGGGGCACCGGCCGAGACCGCCGGCCGAGCTGTCGTACTCGAGCACGCCCGCGCGCAGCCCGGCCTGCACGTTGCCGAGGGCCTGGCCGTAGGTGTCGTGCAGGTGCAGGGCGAGTCTCTCGCGCGGCACCCCGGCATCGGCGGTGAGCCCGACGACCCGCTCGACGTGGGCGGGGGTGCCGGTGCCGATCGTGTCGCCGAGCGCGACGGTGCGGGCGCCGGCGGCGAACAGCCGCGCGGCGAGGTGCGCGACGCGATCGTGTGGCACCGGCCCCTCCCACGGGTCGCCGAACGACATCGAGAGGTAGGCGCGCACCGGGATGCCCTCGCCCGTCGCCTCCGCGATGACCCCCTCGGCGGTCGCGACGGCATCCTCGAGGGAGTTGTTGAGGTTCGCGCGGGCGAAGCTCTCGCTCGCGCTCGCCACGACGGCCACCTCGCGCATCCCGGCCTCGGCGGCCCGCTCGAGCCCGCGGAGGTTCGGCACGAGGGCGACGGAGCGCACGCCGTCGAGCGGGCCGAGGGCGCCGACCACCTCCTCGGCGTCGGCGAGCTGCGGGATCCAGCGCGGCGGCACGAAGCTCGTCACCTCGACGGCGCCGAGACCGGTCGCGACGAGCCGACGGCAGAACTCGGTCTTGAGCGCGGCCGGGAGGATCTCCGGCTCGGCCTGCAGTCCGTCGCGCGGACCCACCTCGTAGACCCGCACCGCCGACGGCAGGGCGGCGTCGGCGACCGGCTGCGGCACCGGGTGCCAGCCGTCGGGGGAGCCGAGGCCGGGCGACGTCATCTCGCGGCCCGGAGCTCCGCGAGCACTTCCTCGGCGTACTCGGCGCGCACGCGCTTCGCGGCGACGAGCGCGGCCGCGACCTGGGCGACCTCGTCGACCGTCGCTCCCGCGGAGGCAGCGACGGTGCGCGCGTGCAGCGTCATGTGACCGCGCTGGATGCCCTCGGCCGACAGGGCGCGGAGGGCGGCGAGGTTCTGCGCGAGCCCGACCGCGGCGACGATCTCGGCGAGCTCGCGGGCGGTGCTCACCCCGAGCAGCTTCACGGCGGCCTGGGCGACCGGATGCGCGCGCGTCGCGCCGCCGACGAGCCCGACCGCGAGCGGGAGCTCCATCGTGCCGACGAGGTGGCCGTCGGGGGTCTCCTCGTAGTGGGACAGCGCGGTGTACCGGCCGTCGAGCACGGCGTGCGAGTGGGCTCCCGACTCGACGGCGCGGGTGTCGTTGCCGGTGGCGAGCACGACGGCGGTGATGCCGTTCATGATGCCCTTGTTGTGCGTGGCCGCGCGGTAGGGGTCGGCCTCGGCGAAGGCGCTCGCGTGCACGATGTCGCGCACGACCTCGGCCCCGCCGAGCAGCTCGCCGTCGAAGACCGCGCGCACTCGGGTGAGGCGCTGGTCGGCCTTGTTGCTGAGGATGCGCAGCAGCGACCGTCCGCCGGCGAGCTCCCCGACGCGCGGCGCGAGCGCCTCGGCCATCGTGTTGACCGCGTTGGCGCCCATGGCATCCCGCACGTCGACGTGGAGGTGGGCGACGAGGTGCACGCCGGTGCGGGTCGGGAGCACTCGCACGCGCAGGTCGAGCGGGCCGCCGCCGAGGCTCACGAGCATCGGATCCTGCGCGGCGGCGAGGTCGAGCAGCTCGTCCCTGGCCTCGAGCAGGCGCAGACGCCCGGCCTCGGGGTCGAGGACATCCACCACCTGGATCTGGGCGATCATGACCTCGCCCGTCGTCGAGGTCGAGAAGCCGCCGTGCTCGCGCGCCATGCGGGCGGCGTTGGAGGCCGCGGCGACGACGCTCGGCTCCTCGGTCGCCATCGGCACGAGGTGGTCGCGGCCGTTGATCGTGAAGTTCGTGGCGATCCCGACCGGGATGCCGATGAGCCCGATGACGTTCTCGATGAGGTGGTCGGCCTGCTCGAGCGCGAGGCCGGCACCCGGGTCGAGCGCGGCGAGCACGTCCGCGTCGAGCCCGGCGGCCTCCGCGACGCGCTGCCGCCGCTCGAGGGGGGAGGAGTCCTTCAACCCCGACAGTCGGCTGTTCGTCGGCACTGCTGCTCCCATCGCTCGCGGCCGGCGCGCTCGCTGGCGCGTCGGACTTCATCCTGACGAACCGCGCCCGGCGCGCGTATGGACGCATCCCCCACGCTCGGCGGAAGAGTGTGTGGGTTCTACCCGCGGTGTCGCGATCCGAGGACCGGGCGCGTGACCCGCCGCCGACACGCCGGGCGAACCCCCGGCCGTCACGGAAACGCGACAGGAGCCGACGGCTCAGCCGGGAAGCCCGGCGCCCGTGGGGCGGAGGAGTCGCTCGCGGAGGTCGTCGAGGCGCACCGCGATGCCGATCCGGAACAGCCGCTCGTCGTCGCGCCAGTCGTCGCCGAGCACCCGGTCCAGCCGCTCGAGCCGCTGCAGGATCGTGTTGGTGTGGAAGTTGAGCGCGCGCGCGGTGCGGGTCGGGCTCGCGTTGTTGCGCACGAAGGCCCGCAACGTGCCGAGCAGGTCGGTGCCGCGCTCGGCGTCGTAGCCGCGCACCGCCCCGATCGTGTCGCGGAGGAACCCGGCGAGGGTGCGGGCGTCGGTGTCGAGCACGGCCGAGTACGGCAGGTAGTCGTCGGTGCTCGTCGTGAGGTCGTCGATCTCGAGCGCGGCCAGCAGGCGCGCGGTGCGCATCGCGACCGTGAACGCCGCGGGGAGGGCGCCGGGGGAGAGCGGCGGCACGACCGCGAGCACCGGCCGCTGGATGGCGTGGGCCACCCGGGTGCGGAACTGCTCGGGGTCGACCGCGAGCCGCGCCGCCGGATAGGCCGCCACGACGAAGCCGCGGTACTCGCCGACGAGGGCGCGGTCGTCGAGGAACGGTCCGATCGCCCGCGCGGCGGCCGTGCGGTGCTCGCCGGGCACGGCGAACAGCAGCAGCCCGTCGAGGTCGTCGAGCGCGATGCCGAGGCGACGGGCCCGGCGCTCGACATCGGCGCGTCGCTCGGGGACGTCGTCGAGCAGGTCGGCGACGAGCTCGCTCTGCACCCGATGGTCGGCGCCGGCGACGGCCTCCTGCTGGAGCGCGAGCAGGGCGCCGACCTGCGCCGCGCGCTCGATCGTGCGCCGGTCGACCGCGCCGAGCTCGAACTCGCCGTCGCCGAGCAGGATCGCGCCGAAGTCCTGGGCGCCTGCCGTGATCGCGGCGACGTCGCGGATGCCGCCCGCGTCGAGCGGCACGCAGTGGCCCGACCGTCGGCTCTCCTCGATCGCATCGCGTGCGGGCTCGGGGAGTGCGAGCATCCCGGGGGCGAGCGGCAGCCCCGCGGCCGCGAGCACCTGCTCGCGCGCGTCGATGATCGCGACCGTGCGGCCGAGCGCCTGCGCGAGGGTCTCGGCGACGGGCGAGAAGCCGCCGCCCGCGAGCACCGCGTGCACGAGCTCCTGGTGCACGGTGTTGGCGCGGTCGCGCTCCGAGATGTGGCCCGTGAGCCGCTCGAGCGCGCGTCGCGTCTCGTCCTCCGAGGCCCGCAGGGCGCTCAGCGTCTGCGCGGTCTGCAGCACGACGGAGGCGTGGTCGGCGAGGGCCGAGAGCAGCGCGATCTCCTCGGGCGCGAAGGCGTAGGTCTCGCGGTTCGCCACGAAGAGCACGCCGAGCACGTCGTCGCCGGAGAGCATCGGCACCCCGAGCAGCGAGACGAGGCCCTCGGCCGCGACCGCGTCGTCGATGCCCCGGTCGTGGCGGTCCTGCTGATAGGCCGCGTACTCGGCGACCCACTGCGGCGTGCGGGTCTCCACGACGACGCTCGCGAGGCCGCGACCGGGCGGCACGCGCAGGTGCTGGAACTCCGCGCTCACCGATCCGCTCGTGACCCGCACCCGCAGCTCGCGGGTCGCGGCGTCGAACTCGGACAGGTAGGTGACGTCGACGCCCATCATCTCGTGGGCCCGCTCGACCAGGCGGGTCAGCACGGCGTCGTCGTCGCGCAGCTCGGCGAGCTCGCGGGCGCTCGAGAAGAGCGCGGACAGCTCGTGCTCGCGGCGACGCAGGCGGGTGTGCTCGAACCGCGCGCGGTGCACGTGCTCGGCCAGCTCGGCCGCCCGCGCCGCGTCGAGACCGAGACCGTCGAGCGCGTCGCCGGCCGAGGCCGGGCCGACGATCGCGTCGATGAGGGCGATGATCGCGGTCGCCCGCTCGTCGTCCGCCACGCGACCCTCCTGTCTCCGCTCATCCTGGCCGTGCGCACCAGGGTGCATCATGTGCGGTTCCGGTATCAAGTGCGGCGATCGGTGTGCGACCGTCACATGCCCGGTCGCGCGGCTCCCGCCGTAGCGTGGTCGCGTGAGCGACATCGATCCGTCCGCCCTCGCGGGACTTCCCGGCCTGCCGACGAGCCCCGGGGCGCTCGCCGGGGTCGTCGTGCTCGATCTCTCCCGCGTGCTTGCCGGCCCGTACTGCGGCAAGATGCTCGCCGACTTCGGCGCGACGGTCATCAAGGTCGAGAACCCCCGGGATGCCGACGTCTCGCGCGGCTTCCCGCCCTACGTGTCGGCCGAGGACGGCGAGGGCGAGCTCAGCGGCTACTACGCGCAGTACAACAACGGCAAGATCGCGATCACGCTCGACTTCGCGACCGAGGGCGGCAAGCAGGCGCTGCGCGATCTCGTGAGGAGCGCCGACATCCTGCTCGAGAACTTCCGCCCGGGCACGATGGCCAAGCTCGGACTCTCCTACGAGGAGCTCGCGGCGATCAACCCGCGCCTGGTCTACACCGCGATCTCGGGCTACGGGCAGACGGGCTCGCGCAGCCGGCGGCCGGCGTTCGACTCGACCGCCCAGGCCGCGGGCGGACTGTGGTCGATGACGGGCGAGCCGGGCGAGGTGCCGCTGCGCGTCGGCGTCACGATCGGCGATCTCGCCGCGACGCTCTTCGGCATCACGGGCACGTTGCTCGCTTTGCGGCACGCCGAGCGGACCGGGCAGGGCCAGCTCGTCGACGTCGCGCAGGTCGACAGCGTGATCGCGCTCACCGAGAACGCCGTCGTCGACTACACGGTCGCGGGCAAGGTCGCGACGCCGTCGGGCAACGCGCACGCCTGGGTGCGGCCGTACGAGCTCTTCCCGTGCCGGGGAGGACACGTCTTCTTCGGCGCCTACACCGACAAGCTGTGGCGCGACGCGTGCGTCGTGTTCGGCACCCCCGAGCTCGCCGACGACCCCGAGATCGACACGATGCGCAAGCGCTTCGACGAGCAGACCTACCACCGCCGGGTGCGACCGATCGTGCTCGACTGGCTCGCGCCGTACACGGGCGCCGAGCTCGAGGCTCTCGCGAGCGACAAGCTGCCGATCACCCTCGTGCGCTCGATCGACCAGGTCGTCGACGACCCCGGCACCGCCGAGCGCGAGATGGTCGTCACCCTCGACCAGCCGGGCTTCGGCCCGCTGCGCGTCTTCGGGCAGCCGATCAAGCTCGGTGCGACGCCCGCCGACCCGACCCGCCCGGCCCCGGCCTTCGGCGCGAACACCGACGCCGTGCTCGCCGGCGTCGCCGGTTACGACGCCGCGAGGATCGCGGAGCTGCGGGCCGAGGGCGCGATCTGATGCTCCTCGCGAACGCGCGCGTCGCGGGGCACGACGGCCTCGTCGACCTCCGGCTCGCCGACGGCCGCATCGCGGCGATCGGAGCCGCGGGACGCGTCGAGGCACCCGGGGTCGAGCGCCTCGACGTGGGAGGGCGCCTCGTCGCCCCCGGGATGTGGGACGCCCACCTGCACTTCACGCAGTACGTCATCCAGCGCCGGCGGTTCGATCTCGCCCGGGCGCGCAGCGCGGCCGAGACGATCGACCTCGTGCGCGCCGAGCTCGCCGGTCGCGCCCTCGGGCCCGACGAGGTGCTCGTCGGCTACGGCTTCCGCGACGGCACGTGGCCCGACGCGCCGACTCTCGCGGCCCTCGACGACCTCGGGGCGCGGCATCCCATCGTGCTGATCAGCGGCGACCTGCACTGCGGCTGGATGAACACCCTCGGGGCGCGGCGGCTCGGGCTCGCCCCCGACGCCACGGGCCTCGTGCGCGAGGGGCCGTGGATCGCCGCGATGGACGGTCTCGGCGAGGTGTCCTCGCTCACGCCGGCGGCGTACCGCGAGGCCGCGGAGGCCGCCGCCGCCCGCGGGATCGTGGGCGTCGTGGAGTACGAGCACGCCGACAACCAGCGGGAGTGGCCCGCGCGCGTCGCGGCGGGCGTCGACCTCCTCCGCGTGGAGACCTCGGTCTGGCCCGACCGGCTGGGCGAGGTGATCGCGTCGGGGCTCCGCACGGGCGACGTGCTCGAGCCGACCGGCCTCGTCACGATGGGGCGTCTCAAGGTCGTCGTCGACGGCTCGCTCAACACCCGCACGGCGCTGTGCTGGGACCCCTACCCGGGACTCCCGGCCGACCACCCGCACCCGTGCGGCATCGCGAGCGTCCCCGTCGACGAGCTGCGCGGGCTGCTCGTCGCGGCGCGCGAGGCGGGCCTCGGCGCGGCCGTGCACGCGATCGGCGACCGCGCCAACACCGAGGTGCTCGACACCTTCGAGGAGCTCGGGACGGGCGGCGTCATCGAGCACGCCCAGCTCGTCGCCGAGCGCGACTTCGCGCGGTTCGCGAGCCTCGGCGTCGTCGCGAGCGTGCAGCCCGAGCACGCCATGGACGACCGCGACGTCGCCGACCACCACTGGGCGGGGCGCACCGGGCGCGCGTTCGCGTTCGGCTCGCTGCACGCCGCCGGCGCCGAGCTGCGGCTGGGATCGGATGCCCCCGTCGCGACGCTCGACCCGTGGGTGACGATCGCGGCCGCGACGACCCGCACGCGCGACGGGCGCGAGCCGTGGCATCCGGAGCAGGGCATCCCGTTCGACGTCGCCTACGCCGCGTCGGTGCGCAACGCCGTCGCGGTCGGCGAGGTGGCCGATCTCGTCGTGCTCGACCGCGATCCCGCAACCGCGACGGGCGACGAGCTGCGCGACTTCCCCGTGGCCGCGACCCTGCTCGCCGGTCGCGTCACCCACGACACCCGCTAGAGCGACCAGACCTTCTCGCCGGCGATCCAGGTCTCCGCGACGCGCACCTCGTGGATGCTCTCGGGCGCCACGGCGAAGATGTCGCGATCGAGCACGACGAAGTCGCCGACCGCCCCGGGCTCCAGCACGCCGACGCGGGCGTCGAACTCCACGAGGGCCGCCGCGCGCGAGGTGTAGAGCAGGAGCGCCTCCGCCACGGGGACGGCCTCGGCGGCACCGATGTCGGAGCCGTCATGCGCGACGCGTCGCACGGCGGCCTCGACCGACACGAACACGTCGTCGGCGTCGTCCCACGCGGTGGCCGGGCGGTCGGAGGACAGCGCGAGCGGCAGCGTCGAGGCGAGCAGCGATCTCACGGGGTACGCGATCGCCGCCTGCGCCGGCCCGAGGTTCTCGTGGTACGCCGCCGTCTCGGCGAACAGGAAGATCGTGTGCGTCGCGATGCCGAAGGTCAGCCGCGCGGCCTCGAGGCGTGCGATGAGCTCGGGCGACACGAGCGTCGCGTGCTCGAAGCGCAGCGACGGGATGCCGTCGAGCCACGGCTCCTCGTCGCCCAGCAGGTCGACGACATGGTGCAGCGCCGCATCCCCCATCGCGTGCACCGCGAGCTGCACGCCGTTGCGCCGGGCCCAGTCGAGGGCGCCGCGCAGCTCGTCGTCGGTGAGCGCCGGGATGCCGTGGTCGTGCGAGTCGGGGTAGGGCTCGGCCACCCAGGCGGTGCGGTTCGAGAACGCGCCGTCGACGAGCACCTTGCAGCCGGCGATCCGCACGGGACCCTCCGTGTCGCCGGGAGCGAGGTCGGGGAGGTCCCACGTCCAGCCGGGGTAGAGGGCGACGCGCGTGCGCAGCCCCAGCTCCCGGGCCGCGCGGAAGGTCGCGAGGTGATCGGGCACGTACGTCGACAGGAGGTCGCACACCCCCGTGAGGCCGTGCGAGAGGAAGTGCTCGTCGTAGCCGGCGAGGATGCGGGCGTACTGCTCGGCGGTCGGCGTCGGGATGTGCGACGACACCGCCGTCACCGCGTTGTGCTCCACGAGCTGCCCGGTCGGCATCCCGTCGGCGTCGCGCTCGAAATGGGCGCCGAACGGATCCGGCGTGGCGGCGTCGATCCCGGCGAGCTCGAGCGCACGCGTGTTCGCCGCGGCCGAGTGGCTGTCGCACCGCCAGATGAGGATCGGCTGCTCGGTCGACACGAGGTCGAGGTCGTGCCGGTTCGGGGCGCGCCCCTCGGGATACACGGAGTCGTCGTACCCGTTGCCGGTGATCCACGCGTCGGGGCCCGCGCCGAGCGCGGGGTGCTGCCGGAGCCTCTCGACGAGCTCGGACAGGGAGCGCACGGCGGGCGGCAGCACGTCGATCGCCTCCCCGCGCGTCGCCATGACGGCCGGATGCGTGTGCAGGTCGAGCAGTCCGGGCAGCACGACCCGGCCGCCGAGGTCGACCGCATCCTGGCCCGCGACCGCGGCCGCGTCGCCCACCCACGTGACGACGCCCTCCTCCACGCGGAAGGCGCTCGCACGGTCGGCGGCGGAGCGGCCGGTGAACACGGACGCGTTGGTGAAGAGAGTCATCAGCCCACTCGCACTCGGGGATCGAGGATGCCGTAGACGAGGTCGACGGCGAAGTTCAGCACGACGATGAGGAACGCCGCGAAGAGGGTCAGCCCGACGATGAGCTGCACGTCGACGCGCGCGACCGCCTCGAGGAGGAGGGCTCCCATGCCCGGGATGCCGAACACCTTCTCGACGATGACCGCGCCGCCGAGCAGGGCGCCGAGGTCGAGCCCGAACACCGTGATGACCGGCAGGAGCGCCGTGCGCAGGCCGTGCCGGGCGATCACGCGGCTCTCCCGCAGTCCCTTCGCCCGCGCGGTGCGGATGTAGTCCTGCCCGAGCACCTCGAGCATCTCGCCGCGCGTGAGCCGGGCGTACACGGCCGCGTAGACGAACGCGATCGAGAGCCACGGCAGCACGAGGTGGCTGAACCACTCGACCGGCGAGCTCTCGAACCGCACGTAGTTCGTGACGGGGAAGAGCTTGAGCCAGAACCCGAAGATCAGGATGGCGAGCGTGCCCGCGAGGTAGATCGGCGTCGAGACGCCCGCGATCGAGAAGAGCATGACGCCCCGGTCGACGAACGTGTTGCGCTTGAGCGCCGCGACCACGCCGCTCGCGACCCCGAGCAGGAGGAAGCACACCGCCCCGCCGATCGCGATCGACGCGGTCGCCGGGAAGCGCTGCCCGATGAGGTCGGTGACCGAGGCGTTGCGCGCGAAGGAGTAGCCGAAGCACGGCGCCTCGCACGTGATCGAGCCGAAGTCGCGGCCGAACAGGATGCCGCGGAGGAACTCGCCGAGCTGCACGAACCACGGCTGGTCGATGCCCGTGAAGGCGCGGATGCGCTCGAGGTTCGCGTCGCTGCACGGCCGCCCGCAGGCGAACCGCGCCGGGTCGGAGGGCAGCAGGTAGAAGATCGCGTAGGTCGCGATCGCGATCACGAGCAGCACGACGACGATGCCGAGGAGTCGGAAGGCGATGTACTGGGCGAGCTTCATCGGCGGGCCGTCCTCGGGTCGAGGGCGTCGCGCAGGCTGTCCCCGAACACGTTGAACGCGAGGGTGATGAGCACGAGCGCGGCGCTCGGGAAGATGAGGTACATCGGGCTCGTGCGGATCCACAGCACGGCCTCGCTGATGGTGTTGCCCCACGAGGGGGTCGGGGGCGTGACGCCGACGCCGAGGAACGACAGCACGGCCTCCGTCGCGATCATCGCGGGGATGATGATCGACGTCATGATCACGATCGTCGCGCCGATGTTCGGCAGCACCTGCCCGAGCACGATGCGCCAGGAGCGTGCACCCATCGCCTTCGACGCGACGACGAAGTTGCGCTCCCGCAGCGCGAGGGCCTGACCGCGCACGAGACGGGAGAAGCCGGGCCAGCCGAAGACGCCGATGATGAGCACGATAAACGGCGGACGCGGGACCTCCGGCGGGATGAGGGCCATCAGGGCGATGAGGAAGACGAGGGTCGGGAAGCCGAACATGACATCGACGACGCGGCTCACGATGCGGTCGAACCAGCCGCCGAAGTAGCCCGCCGTGATGCCGACGACGGTGCCGATGAGCACCGCGAGGAGCGTCGAGCCGATGCCCACGAAGAGCGACGTGCGCGCCCCGTGCACGACGATCGCGAAGAGATCGCGTCCGGTGAGCGGCTCGACGCCGAACCAGTGGTCCGCGCTCATCCCGCCGCCCCAGCCGACCGGCTGCCCGCGACCGTCGAGCAGGTCCTGGTGGTACGTGTAGGGGTCGTTGCCGTTGAGGCCCGTGAGCACGTCCGCGAGCAGAGCCGCGAGCAGGAAGATCGCGATGACGGCGAACGACCCGACCGCCCAGGGGTCGCGCGCGAGGATGCCGACGAGATGACGGAGGCCCGTCTTGCGCGCCGCGACGGCGGCATCCTGTCGCACCGCTCCGGTCGCGGTCATGCCGCCTCCTCGTCGTCGCCGGTGAGGGCGAGCCACTGCTCGCGCCGGGCCTGCTGCTCGGCCGGGTCGGCCACGGGCGCGGCGGCGAGAAGTCGTCGCGTGTACGGATGCTCGGGTGCCGTGAGCACGCGCGCGCTCGGCCCGGTCTCGACGAGCACGCCGCGGCGCAGCACGGCGACCTCGTCGGCGAGCTCCTTGACGACCGCGAGGTCGTGGCTGATGAAGAGGCACGCGAAGCCGAGGTCGCGCTGCAGCTCGGCGAGCAGCTCGAGCACGCGCGCCTGCACCGAGACGTCGAGAGCGCTCGTCGGCTCGTCGGCGATGAGGAGGGTCGGGTTGAGGGCGACGGCGCGGGCGATCGCGACGCGCTGGCGCTGGCCGCCGGAGAGCTCGTGCGGGAACCGGTCGATCGTCGCCGCCGGGAGGCGCACGGCATCCAGCAGCTCCGCCGCCCGCGTCCGCCGCTCGTCGGCCGAGGCCCGCGAGTGCAGCCGCAGGGGCTCGGTGATCGCGTCGCCGACGAGCGAGCGGGGGTTGATCGACGAGGCCGGGTCCTGGAAGACGTAGCCGAGCGTCGAGCGCAGGGCGCGCAGGCGCGATCCCGAGGCCTTCGCG
Source organism: Actinomycetes bacterium (assembly GCA_023457615.1). GTDB lineage: Bacteria > Actinomycetota > Actinomycetes > Actinomycetales > Microbacteriaceae > Pseudolysinimonas_A. The sequence goes on from JAEWKY010000338.1 coordinate 12,194, forward strand.
AGGTCGGTGCCGGCGACCGTGATCGAGCCGGAGCGCAGCGGCAGGAGGCCGGCGAACGCGCGCCCGAGGGTCGACTTGCCCGAGCCCGACTCGCCGACGAGGCCGAACGTGCGCCCGCGCGGGATGCGGAACGACGCCCCCTCGACCGCGACGACGCCGGACGAGCCCCAGCCGCGTCCGCCGTAGACGATGCGCGCGTCGCGGGCCTCGGCGGCGATGTCGTCGCCCGTCGCGACGTGCTCCGACCCGACGGCGCGGTCGGTCGTGCGAAGCCGGTCGAGCTTCGGCACGGCCGCGAGCAGCTCGCGCGTGTAGTCGGCCTCGGGTGCGTCGAAGACGCGCGCGACGGCGCCCGTCTCGACGACCTTCCCGCCGCGCAGCACGACCACGTCGTCGGCGAGATCGGCCACGACGCCCATGTCGTGGGTGATGAGGAGCACCGCGGTGTCGCGCGTGTCGCGCAGCGAGCGGAGGAGCTCGAGGATGCCCGCCTGCACCGTGACGTCGAGGGCCGTGGTCGGCTCGTCCGCGATGAGGGCGACGGGGGAGCAGGAGAGCGCCATCGCGATCATCGCGCGCTGGAGCTGGCCGCCGGAGAGCTCGTGCGGGAAGGCGGCGGCGGTGCGCGCCGGGTCGGGCAGCCCGACGGAGGACAGGAGGTCGAGCACGCGGTCGCGCACGACGGCCCGGGGCGCCTCCGGCTCGTGGGCCGTGATCGCCTCGGCGATCTGCCACCCGACGCGGTAGGCGGGGGTGAAGGCGCTCATCGGCTCCTGGAAGATGGTGCCGATGCGTCCGCCGCGCACGCGACGCAGCTGGTCCGCGTCGGCGGTCAGGAGCTCGTCGCCCTCGAGCCGGATGCTGCCGGAGACCGTCGCCGACGGCGGCAGCAGTCCGAGGATCGACATCGCCGTCGCGCTCTTGCCCGAGCCCGACTCCCCGACGAGCGCGAGCACGCGGCCGCGCTCGAGCTCGAACGAGATGCCGTCGACGGCGGGAGGGACAGGGCCGGCCGAGACCGTCCGCGGAGTGAAAG
>JAEWKY010000339.1 GCA_023457615.1 Actinomycetes bacterium
GCCCGCAGCAGGCCGATCAGGATGCCCGCCCCGAACACGGCCGCGGGCAGCAGGAGACCCTGCACGAGCGACGGCCGCGCCGACGCGTGGAGCGCCGACCAGGTCACCGCGAGCGAGAGGGCGGCGAACACCGCGACGGCCGCACCGCCCCCGAGCAGCCGGTGCCCGGTCTCGGCGATCCGGCCGCCCGCCCGCACGCCGAGCAGCGCGGTGAGGAGGGCGAAGCCGAGGAGCGCGATCGTGACCCTCACCGGCTCGCCGGCGGCGGGCATCCCGAGCGCGGTGGCGAGCAGCGGGTCGAGGGTGAAGGCGACGTCGACCCCGTGCCCGAGGAGCCACGCGTCGACCGCCGCGCGCCAGAAGACGAGCCAGTCGACCCCGAAGCCGAAGTGCGCCGCCCACGTGATCGTGAGCGGGACGAGCGGGATGGCGACCCCGATCGCGACCACGAGGAGGGCCTCGAGGCTCGCGAAGAGCAGGGTCAGGCGCCGGGTCACGGCCCGACCCTATCCCGCACCCGTCAGCAGTTCGGGTCGGCGCTCGGCACCTCTCCGCGAAGGAAGTACGCGTCGACGAGGTCGTCGATGCACGGCACGCCGCTCGAGTAGATCGTGTGCCCCTCGCCGTTGTAGGTGACGAGCACGCCGCTCGAGAGCTGCTCGGCGAGCGAGACGGCCTGCGCGTAGGGGGTGGCCGGGTCGTTCGTCGTGCCGATCACGATGATGGGCGGCGCGCCCTCCGCGCGGTACGACGTCGGCATCTCCGCCGCCGGGTACGGCCAGTTCGAGCACGTGACGTCGAGCGCCGCGTAGTCGTCGAGGGCGGTCGCGAAGCCCAGGTACGGCGCGCGCTCGTCGATGACGGCGAGGCCCTCGAGCGGCGTGACGCCGTCGGTGCCGAGGGTGCCCTCGTTGCAGGTCACGGCCGTGTAGATGTCGTAGCCGTTGCCGTCGTAGACGCCCGCCCCGACGCGGCTGTTGTAGTCGTCGGCGCTCTGGAAGGTGAGCTCGGCGTCGCCGGCCCCGAGGTCGGCGAGCATCTGCACGAGACGCGGCCACAGGCTCTGCGAGTACAGGTTCTGGATGAGGCCCGTGCCGACCGTCGCGACGTCGAGCTCACGGCCGTCGGACGAGGTCATCCCCTGCCCGTCGACCGACAGGATGAGGTCCTCGGTCTGCTGCATCGCGCCTTCCACCGAGCCCGAGAACGGGCAGTTCGACTCGCTGAAGCAGTAGTCGAGGAAGGCGCGGTAGGCGCTCTCGAAGCCCGCCATCTGGGTCGCGAGCGCGTCGAGGTCGCCGACGAGCGGGTCGACGGCGCCGTCGAGCACGAGGCGCCCGACCTTCTCGGGGAAGAGCTCGGCGTAGACCGCGCCGAGGTAGGTGCCGTACGAGTAGCCGAGGTAGGTGAGCTGGTCGTCGCCGAGCACGGCGCGGATGACGTCCATGTCGCGGGCGACGCTCATCGCGTCGAGATGGCCGAGCAGGTCGCCCGTGCCGGCGACGCACGCGTCGACCCAGTCGGTCTGGCGCACGGTGAGCTCGTCGATCCACGCCTGCGACCCGTACGGCTCGTCGAAGGTGCCGTAGAGCAGCTGGTCCTTGTCCTCGCCGTCGGTGTAGCACTCGATGCCCGTCGAGAGGCCCACGCCGCGGGGGTCGAAGCCGATGATGTCGAAGCCCTGCGCGACGGTCGGCGTCACGGCGCCTCCGTAGTAGCGCACGAAGTCGTAGCCCGACCCGCCCGGACCGCCGGGGTTCATGAGCAGCGAGCCCTGCGCCGTGCCCGACGCGCGCTGCCGCGCGATCGCGATCTCGATCGTCTCGCCCTCGGGGGCGTCCCAGTCGAGCGGGACGGTGACCGTCGTCTCGTCGAGGCGGCCGCCGAGGCCCCGCCAGGTGAGGTCCTGCTTGTAGTACGCCTCGAGCGCGGGGTCGACGGTCTCGTCGGTGTGGGTCGTCACCGTGTTCGATCCGCCTCCGCCGTTGAGGAACGGCAGCGGGAGGCAGCCGGAGAGCACGAGTGCCGCGGCGGCGAGGACGGCGGCGGCGGGAAGGATGCGGCGGACGGACATGGAACCCCCTGGGATCGGCCGCACCAGCCTAACGAGGGAAGGGCCCGGACCGGCTCCCAGGACGCGACTTCTAGAGTCGGATCATGACGACGCTGATCGACGACCTCACCCGCGCCGCCGCCTCCGACGAGTTCAGCGGCCTCGTCTCCCTCGACACCGCGGGCCGCCGCGAGCTCCTGCTGACCGGCGGCTTCGCCGATCGCGCCCACGGCATCCGGCCCACGGAGGATACGCGCTTCGGGCTCGCGAGCGGCGGGAAGCTGTTCACGGCGCTGGCCGTGCTGAGCCTCGTCGACGACGGCACGCTCAGCCTCGCCACGACGGCCCGCTCGCTCCTCGGCGACGACCTGCCCCTCATCGACGACGACGTCACGGTCGAGCAGCTGCTCGCCCACCGCTCGGGCATCGGCGACTACCTCGACGAGGAAGGCGACGGCGAGATCGACGACTACGTGCTCGCGGCGCCCGTGCACACCCTCGCCGAGACCGAGGGATTCCTGCCGCTGCTCGACGGCTTCCCGCAGAAGTTCCCGCCGGGAGAGCGCTTCGGCTACTGCAACAGCGGCTACCTCGTGCTCGCCCTGCTCGCCGAGCGCGCGAGCGGCATCCCGTACCACCGCCTCGTCGAGGAGCGCGTGCTCGCGAAGGCCGGCCTGACGCGCACCGCGTTCCTGCGCTCCGACGAGCTGCCCGGCGACGCCGCAGTCGGCTACCTCGGCGACGAGTCCGACCGCACGAACGTGCTGCACCTCCCCGTGCGCGGCAACGGCGACGGCGGCATCTACTCGACCGTCGGCGACCTGTCGCGGCTCTGGGCGGCGCTCGTCGACGGGCTCATCGTGGCGCCGGACACCGTGGCGCTCATGACGAGGTCGCACAGCGACGAGACCGACGAGGACATGCGCTACGGCCTCGGCATGTACCTCCACGAGACCGGACCGCAGCTCGTGATCACGGGCTACGACGCCGGGGTCTCGTTCTGGAGCCGCTTCGACCCCCGCACCCGGCAGACGATCAGCATCCTGTCCAACACTGCGGAGGGCGCCTGGCCGCTCGTCGAGATCGCCGCCGAGGCGGACTGAGAGTCTCGCGTTCGACGTCGGCACGACAGAGTCCGCGTGCCGGTGAGGAGGACCTAGCGGTCGAGCACGGCGTCCATGGCTTCGACGAGCCGCTCGGCGTAGGTGACGAGCTCCGCCGTCTTGGAGTCGGTCAGCATCGTCGGACTGTATCCCGCCAAGGACTTCTTGCTCAGGAGCCGGGCGAGGTTCTTGCTCGGGCCGCCGTCCGTGATCGCCCGAGCCAAGAGGTCCACCGCGTCGTCGTGGTTCTCTCCGCGTGCGCAGTATCCGAGGGTCTTTCCGCATATGGCGTCCGCGGCCGCGATCCCGGCGTGAACCGCGTTGGTTCCCGCCACCGAGTTCGCCGCCGGCGAGTCTCCGACGGTGAGGCGAGCGGTCACGAGGAAGATCTTCGCCTGCGCAGCTCGAGCCCGGACGGCCGTGGCATCCATGGGCGACGTACGGGCGCTCACGAAGGAGACTCCAGTCGCGTTTCGAGGGGGATACCCGCGACATGGCGGCCTTCTCGAAGCCACGACTCGACCAAGGGATCGCGGGCCTCCCACATCCGATGCACCTCGCGTGGGCCTGCGTCGAAGATCTGAACCCGGTTGCCCGTCCACGTGCGGACATCGGCCCTCAGGTGGTCGAGGTAGGCCTCCCGATTGACGGCGTGCTCTTCCTGGATGACGAGAAGATCGACATCGCTCTGAGCATCGGCGTCGCCGCGCGCCACCGAACCGTACAAGACGACTGTGGTGCCGTAGGAGGCGTGCTTCTCTGTCATCTGCCGAATGTTCACGATCAGTTGATCGCGAGCCCGCAAAGCCAGCTCGACCGCGGGCCAGATGAGGTGGGCACGATTGGCGGAATAGAGAGTCGCGTCGGGGCGGGCAACAGACGTGACGAGGCCGATGTCGACGAGCCGCAGGAGTGCCGTACGGATGTTGGCCGGTGTGCTCTCGCCCGCGAGTCGAGCCACCTGACGACCGGTCAACTGCTCCCCCGCAGCCGCGAGCACGCTCAGCGCCGCGGCATCGGTACGTCGCGCGAGGGCCGTGAGTGGGGCGGAAAGGTCCATCGTCACCTCTGTATCGAAATCGATCCAACTATATCGATAACGATACGTCTGGATCGATTTCGATACAAGCGGCTGGACGCACCAGCACATGACGAAGGCCCCGGATGCGCACATCCGGGGCCTTCTGTCGTGCTGAGTGCTAGAGCGCCTCGATGATCGCGCGCATGAGGGCGGCGGTCTCCGACGGCGTCTTGCCGACCTTCACTCCGGCGGCCTCGAGGGCCTCCTTCTTCGCCTGCGCCGTACCGGCCGAGCCGGACACGATCGCGCCCGCGTGGCCCATCGTCTTGCCCTCCGGGGCGGTGAAGCCCGCGACGTAGCCGACGACCGGCTTCGTGACGTTGGCCTTGATGAAGTCGGCCGCGCGCTCCTCGGCGTCGCCGCCGATCTCGCCGATCATGACGATCGCCTTCGTCTCGGGGTCGGCCTCGAACGCCGCGAGGGCGTCGATATGCGTCGTGCCGACGATCGGGTCGCCGCCGATGCCGATGGCGGTCGAGAAGCCGAGGTCGCGCAGCTCGTACATCATCTGGTAGGTCAGGGTGCCCGACTTCGACACGAGGCCGATCGGCCCCTTGCCGGTGATGTTGTTCGGCGTGATGCCGACGAGCGACTCGCCGGGCGTGATGATGCCGGGGCAGTTCGGCCCGATGATGCGGGTCTTGTTGCCCTTGCTCTTGGCGTAGGCCCACGCCTCGGCCGAGTCCTGCACGGGGATGCCCTCGGTGATGACGACGAGCAGCCCGATCTCGGCGTCGATGGCCTCGATCATCGCGTCCTTCGCGAAGGCCGGCGGCACGAACGCGATCGACACGTCGGCTCCCGTCTTCTCGATGGCCTCGGCGACCGTGCCGAAGACGGGCAGCTCGACGCCGCCGTCGTGCGACACGGTGGTGCCGGCCTTGCGCGCGTTGACGCCGCCGACGATCTGGGTTCCCGCCTTGAGCATGAGCGCGGTGTGCTTGGTGCCCTCGCCGCCCGTGATGCCCTGGACGATGACCTTGGAGTCCTTGGTGAGGAAGATCGACATGTTCTCTCGTCCCTTACTTCGCAGCCAGCGCAGCGGCCGTGTCGGCGCCGTCGTCCATGCCCTGGGCGATGGTGACGAGCGGGTGGTTGGCGGCGGCGAGGATGGCGCGGCCCTCCTCGACCTGGTTGCCGTCGAGTCGCACGACGAGCGGCTTGGTCGCGGTGTCGCCGAGGATCTCGAGCGCCTTGACGATGCCCTCCGCGACGGCGACGCACGACGTGATGCCGCCGAAGACGTTCACGAAGACGCTCTTGACCTGCGCGTCGCCGAGGATGACGTCGAGCCCGGCGGCCATCGTGGTCGCCGAGGCGCCGCCGCCGATGTCGAGGAAGTTCGCGGGCTTCTGCCCACCGTGCTTCTCGCCGGCGTAGGCGACGACATCCAGGGTGCTCATGACGAGGCCCGCGCCGTTGCCGATGATGCCGACGGTGCCGTCGAGCTTCACGTAGTTGAGGTCGTGCGCCTTGGCCTTCGCCTCGAGCAGGTCGGCGGCCTCCTTGTCCTCGAGCGCCTCGTGCTCGGGGTGGCGGAAGCCGGCGTTCTCGTCGAGCGTCACCTTGCCATCGAGGGCGACGATGTCGCCCGCACCGGTGAGCACGAGCGGGTTCACCTCGACGAGAGTCGCGTCCTCCGCGTCGTAGACGCCGTAGAGCTTCACGATGACGGGCGCGACCTTGTCGACGATCTCGGCCGGGAACTTGGCGGCCTTCGCGATCTCGGTGGCCTTCGCGAGGTCGATGCCCGCGATCGGGTCGATCTCGATGCGCGCGAGCGCCTCGGGGCGCTCCTCGGCGAGGATCTCGATCTCCATGCCGCCCTCGTAGGAGGTGAGCGACAGGTACGACCGGTTCGCGCGGTCGAGCAGCACGGAGAAGTAGTACTCCTCCTTGATGTCGGCGCCCGCGGCGACCATGACCTTCTTGACGACGTGGCCCTTGATGTCGAGACCGAGGATCGCCTTCGCGGCCTCCTCGGCATCCGCGGGGGTCTTGGCGACCTTGACGCCGCCCGCCTTCCCGCGACCACCGGTCTTCACCTGCGCCTTGACGACGGTGACGCCGCCGAGCTTCTCGGCCGCCGCGCGCACCTCCGCGGGCGTCTCGGCGACGATGCCGGCGAGCACGGGAACACCGTGCTTCTCGAACACTTCACGGGCCTGGTACTCGTACAGATCCACGCTTCGACTTCTTCTTCCGTTGTGGGGAGTGGATGCTCGGTGGCGTCGGCTGGAGCTCGGTCGAGATGTCTCGACATCGAGATAGTTCTCTCAGCCCCGGAAAGCCTACCCCTGCGAGCATGGAGCCATGACCGTGCACAGCGAGGGCTACCGTCGCTTCGCGGCGGATTCCTCCCTCGTTCTCGGCGGACTGGCGGCGATCCTGCTGCAGCTCGGCGATCCCGTGGTCGCGCGCGGCGTCGCCGCCAGCAGCACCTTCGCGAGTGACCCTCTCGGCCGGTTACGCCGCACCCTCGGCTACGTCTACGCCGTGCAGCTCGGCGAGCCCGCCCTGGGAGCCCGCGCCGCGCAACGCGTCGACGCCGCGCACGCCCGGGTGATCGGCGCGCGGGACGCGGCCCCGCAGCTGTGGGTCGCCGCGACCCTCGCGCGCACGGCCGTGCAGGTGCATGAGCTCCTCCGCGGCCCGCTCGACCCGCGACTCGCCGACGAGCTCCACGCCGCGGGCGCCGAGCTCGGGATGACGCTGCAGCTCCCGTCGGACGCCTGGCCCGCCGATCGCGCGGCCTTCGAC